>JAISTE010000048.1 GCA_031272825.1 Propionibacteriaceae bacterium
AGTCCGCCGCGGCTCGAAGTACTTCTTCAAAACACAGCAGCCTCGCCAACACCACATCAGTAATGCCGATCCCGGGATCCGCAGTCAACATACTCAGAGCCCTGTCCGCCCGCTCCCAAACCGGGATGGAAGCCAAGTACTGCGCGGCCTGCTGCCGATCAACCGTTTCTAACGGCAGCGGCGCGAAGACCTCCTCCGCCCGTTCCTCGCGCGAGCCGTAAACCTGAAGCCCACCGGGGATCGTCACTTCTTCGCGCCGCAGGGCCCGGTACCCTCCCCAGCATTCGTAACCCTGGCCGTCGAACCAAACCAACTCGCCCACCGCATCGCCGAACACCAGGTAGATGCGCCTGAGCAGCCGCCGGCAATCCCGGGCCGAGAAGGCGATGAAGTGCACCACCGCGCCCGGATAGGTGCTTATCACCGGAGAAAAGCAGGCCCTTATCTGCTCGCCCGTACGCAGCCAGGCGATGGGAGCCCTCGCGCTCACTTTGATGATCTTGTCGACGCTCACCACCGCGACGACCGAATCTTTCGGGTGGAAACCCAGCAGCTGCGGGACGGCCGCAAGCAGGGCGTCCACCGAGGTCAATTTCACTGTCATGTCCTCCGTCTTGGCGACGCCAACCCTGATTTGCCACTTGTCCACAGGGTTTTCCAATGCGATTTGAGTAGAGTTGCCCCTGATGAACGAACAGCAGCTCCCACCGCCGCCACCGTCCAACTGGACGCCGCCGCCGTGGCCGGAACCCTCCAGCGACGACTACCTCATCACCACCTCGGGAGCGCCCAAGACCTACAAGTCCAAAGAAACCGCCGAACCGACCATCTCGGTGGATGACTTCACGCCCCCAAAGCCGAAGCTCCCCTGGATCATCGGCATAGCGTTTGTGCTAATAATCGCCCTGTTGTGGTTTGCTTCTACGCAGCAGTGGCTGCCCGGAACCAATCCGCCAACCCCGACACCCTCCGCAACCGAAACCCCCAGCTGGGGATCGGCTTTCGAAGCCGACGGGGGAGGCGCGGCAGGTATTTGGAATATCGAAAACTACGAGTGGGGCGCCGACGGGCTCGACGTCGAAATCAGGCTCGAGTGCACCTCGGGTGCGTTCGCCTTCTCCTTCTATGCTTTGCCCAACACGATCGCTTCCGCCTCGATCCGCCCCGATGTCACGAGTAAGTCCCCTGAATTCTCCCCGTACTCTCTGAGAGCGGGCCAAGAGGGCAGCGGCTGGGTGCACTTCACCGTCGAACGCCAGGACATAAATATCACGCTGTTCGAAAACGGCGTCGGACAGACAGCCACGCTTCCAGTGGAGGGATAAATGGACAAGTTGCGTATCGGATTGTTTATGGACGACTTCTTCCCGTCCTCTGGCGGGATCGGCCGATCCGTTCAGGTGCAGCTGGCCAAGCTCACCGAGGCCGGGCACGACGTCACACTCTTCGCGCCTAACTCCCACTTCACTCCGCCCGAGATCGGCAAGTACGTCAAGCTTCCCTGCCTGCGCCTGCCCGGCACACCCTCGTATTGCTGCATCCTTTTCGCCAACCCGGTGCTCGCCTCCCAGATGGCCGAGCAATACCCGCTGGACGTCATCCACACCCAGAACGAGCGCGGCGCCTACTACCTCGGGGCAATGCTCTCCAAGCTGATGAAGATCCCGCAGGTTCACACCTTCCATACCAACTTCGCCGGGGCGCACGCCGACAATCCGGTCGGTGCCGGGGTCGTATCGGTCGCTTACCTGGAGGGTTTGGCCCGGCTGCTCATCCCGGCGCTGACCGCTAGAAAGACGGTCAAGCTCAAGCGCAACAAGCTCTCCAACGAGGACGGCACCTTCGACCGGCCCGACTTCCGCGCGCTGGCAAGGTTCGCCTCGCACGTCACCGAGTGCACCTCCCCCGCCTCCCACATCGCCGACGCCATCGTCAAAGCCTCGGGCGGGGTACTGGCCGACCGGATGAGCGTCATCCCCAACGGGGTTTCCGAACCGTTCAGGAAAGTGCAGCGCAGGCGTGGGCGCGACGGCATCACCCGCTTCATCTCCGTCGGACGGCTCGACCCCGAAAAGCGCGTCGACGCCATCATCGACGCCTACATCGAGCTCGCCGACGACGCCACCGAGCTGGTCATCATCGGCGACGGTTCCCAGTTCTCCCACCTCAAGCGCAAGGCCCAGAGTGTGCGGCACGGTCGGATACTGTTCACCGGGCCCCTGTCTAATCAAGAGCGCATCGCGCAGGAGGTCGCCGACGCCGACGTGTTCGTGCTCGCCTCCTGGCACTACGACGTCCAGCCCATGGTTCTGATTGAGGCCGCCAGCGCCGGAACACCGATCATGTACTGCGATCCGCGCTTGAAAACCGGCACATCGCCCGAAAACGCGCTGCTGACCAACCCCGATGTTGCCTCCCTGGCTCGCGGGATGGCCGAGCTTGCCGCCGACCACGGCCGGTTGGAGAAGATGGGCAAGGCGGGCAGGGAGCTGTCCGAGAGTTTCACCCCGGAGACCATGGCTCACCGCTATGAAGAGGTCTACCGGCGGGCTATTGAGAGGTACGTGCCGCCGAAGTAGCCCCGGATTCGAGGGCCGCCCCGGGTCAAGCCCGGGGACGAACCGGGTCAAGCCCGGGGACGGCCAAGCGACTACCGCGATCTCGGCGCGGGCAGCTTTGTCCCTGCGGCTTGGCGCTCGACCATGACCTCGCGGCGGAAGCGAAAGAGCCTGGCGGGGCGGCCGCCGGTGCTCGTCGATTCGCCGGTTTCCTCGACCAGCTCCTCGCCTTCTACCAGCCGCCGGAAGTTCTGCGTGTGCACCGCCATCCCGCTCAGCGCCTCCACGCACGCCTGCAGCTGGCGCAAGGTGAACGTCTCGGGTAATAGCTCGAACACCACCGGACGGTACTGAATCTTCGCCCGCAGCCGAGCCAGCCCGGTGGCCAAAACCCTGCGGTGATCCCCCAGCATCCGACGCCCAGGCACAGTTTGCGGCAGCCGCCCCTCGGCAGGAGATTCCGGCACCGCCCCCACCTCGTACAACAGCTCGTAGCGCTGCAGCACCCAGTCGGCGAGCCACGGCTTGCCGTTCAGCCCGAACGTCACATCGGCCCGGGAGCGCCGCACCCGTCTTTGCAACGCATCTTGCTCCACCCAGGCATCCAGCACCGGGGCGACGACGTCCAACACCAGCTCCCGCGATTTCCTCAAGTCCTCCCACGGGAAGAACTCGTAGCACGGAAGCCAAACGCCAGAACCGCTCGCGGGCGTCGTCAAACCTAAGTACGAAACCGAGAGCGTCCGGTCTCCATGCTCCACCTCACCGCAAGAAACCTCGGGGCACGACGAGGTGAGGTTCTGAAAGGTGTAGAGCTGCTCCAAGAACCCCAGCTTCAGGCCGGTCTGGGCCTCAACCCAGGCGCGGGTGGCCGATTGCAAGGAGCTTTGGCCGGGCAGCAGCGGACCGGCGGGAAGCCGCGCGTCGTCGCTGGCAACCAGCACGGCGGGCTCGCCGCCAACCATCGCCACCACCACTGCCAGCAGTTCTGCCGAAATCGCCGACATCTTGCGCCCCTTCCCCGGGCCTCCAGGCCCCGGCTTGTCTGAGCTGTTAAGCGGAGAGTAACATTGTCCCCACGACTTATGCTCAAGCTAAGCATAACCTATCTGAGAGGCAGCCAATGTCCGTCATGGAACTGACCGTAGCCGAGGAGCTGTACCCCCGCGTCGCCAATGTCATCCCCAAGGTCGAATGGGCGACTATGGCCGAGGACGTCGAAGCAATCATGCGCCTGAAGAAGGAACGCAACGCCGTGATCTTGGCGCACAACTACATGACCCCCGAAATCTTCCACGGTATCTCCGACATCACGGGCGATTCCCTGGCCCTGGCCCGTAAGGCCACCGAGGTCGACGCCGATGTAATCGTGCTTGCCGGGGTGCATTTCATGGCCGAGACGGCGAAATTGCTCAATCCCTCCAAGACCGTGCTGATCCCCGACCTGCGCTCGGGCTGTTCACTGGCCGAATCCATCACCGCCGAGGACGTCCGCGCGCTGAAAGCCGCCAACCCCGGAGTTCCGGTGGTCACCTACGTCAACACCTCGGCGGCGGTGAAGGCCGAATCGGACATCTGCTGCACCTCCGGCAACGCCGAGAAGATCATCCGCAGCCTGGGCGTCGACAAGGTCATCATGATCCCCGATCAGTACCTGGCCGCCAACATCGCCAACCGCACCGGAGTCGAGGTCATTGTCCATCCTGGGGCCTGCGAGGTGCACGAGCGCTTCACCCCGCGCGATATCCAGCAGATCCGCGAGGATTATTCGGACGACGTCACCGTGATCGTCCATCCCGAATGCCCGCCCGCTGTGGTGGCCGAGGCCGACTTCGCCGGTTCGACGGCCCAAATGGTCGACTACGTTCGCGAGGAAGATCCCAAGCGCGTGGCCCTCATCACCGAGTGCTCAATGAGCGATAACATCGCCCAGCTGTTCCCCAATGTCGAGTTCATCAGGCCCTGCAACATGTGCCCGCACATGAAGCGCAACACCCTGGGCTCGATCCGGCACGCGCTGGAAACCATGACGAACCAGGTTGAGGTCGATCCCGACATCGCCGAGCGCGCGACCAGGGCAATCACCCGGATGTTGGAAGTCAAGTGAGCGCGCACCTGACCCGCATCGAGCTCAAGTGCCCGGTGATCATCGGTGCCGGGCTGGCCGGGCTGTCTGCCGCCATCGAGCTCTCCCCTGCCCCGTGCGTCGTGCTTTCCGCTGGTGTGCTTTCCATGTCCACTTCGACGGACTGGGCTCAGGGCGGCATCGCGGCTGCGGTCGGCCCCGACGACGACCCCGAGCTGCACGCCCAGGACACGCTGGCCGCTGGGGCCGGGCTGTGCGAGCCCGCCGCCGTGCGGGCCATCACCTCTGCGGCCCCCGCCGCGATCGACTGGCTGGCCTCCGTCGGGGCTAGGTTGGATCGCGACCAAAACGGAGAGCTGGCGCTCGGCCTGGAAGGGGCCCACTCGCGCTGGCGGATCGTGCACGCGATGGGCGACAAGACTGGTGCCGAGCTGCAGCGCGCGGTGGCCGTCAAGGCCAAGTCCCTGCCGTCGGTGGCCGTGTGGGAGAACTGCTGGGCGACGAAGATTCTCACCGAGGACGGGCGGGCCGTCGGCCTGGAGATGGACACCCCCGGAGGCCGTGTGGAAGTGGGGGCGACGCGCATCGTGATCGCCACCGGCGGCCTCGGCGGCCTGTTTGAACACACCACCAATCCGCTGTCGTCTCGCGGGCACGGGCTCGCGATGGCCTTCCGTGCCGGGGCCCGGCTGCGCGATGTGGAGATGGTGCAGTTCCACCCGACCGCGCTGGACGTGGGCAAGGATCCGATGCCGCTGATCTCTGAAGCAGTGAGGGGCGAAGGTGCGCTGGTCGTCGACGAGACGGGCAAGCGCGTCATCGAAAATCCGCTGTCTCCGCGCGACGTCGTATCGCGGGCCGAATGGGCGGCCCTGCTCGACGGCCACAAGGTGTTTTTGGACGCGCGCGAGGCCTTGGGCAAGCGCTTCAAGACCCGTTTCCCGGGGATCTACCAAATCTGCGCCGACGCGGGGCTCGACCCGGCCGTCGATCTGTTGCCGGTGCGCCCCGCGGCCCACTACCACATGGGCGGGGTCGAGGTAGACCTCAACGGCCACACCACGGTCTCGGGGCTCTACGCCATCGGCGAGACGGCCTCTACAGGTCTGCACGGCGCCAACCGGCTGGCCTCCAATTCACTTCTGGAGGCGGTGGTTTGCGGGCGCAACGCCGGGGCGCACCTGCGGGAGGTGGCCAGCGAGTATGAGCCGGCCCCCGACATCAACTTCCCCTATCAGGAACAGGACGAGGAGGCGTGGAACCGCAATCCGACGGTTGCGAAGGTGCGCGGGATCGTCTCGGCTGGGGCCGGGGTGCTGCGCTCGCGCGCGACCCTCGAAAACGCTTTAGATGAGCTGGAACCGTACCGCAACACCAACGCCGGGCTGGTCGCCACGCTCGTGTGTCACTCGGCGCTGCAGCGCGAGGAATCGCGCGGCGGGCACACGCGCACCGACTTTCCCCAAACCTCTGAGGTGGCCCAGCACACGTGCGTCTCCATCGCCGACCTCGACGGCATCGAACAGTGAAAGGGACCATGCCAGTACCGTCTTTGCTTGTAGAACCCCAGATTCGCGCCGCGCTGGCCGAGGACTTGGGGCGGGTGGGCGACATCACCACCAACGCCACCATTGACACCGAGCAGCGCTCAAAGGTCGTGATGGCGGCCAGGGAACCCGGCGTTGTTGCCGGAATCGAGTGCGCCCGCATCGCGTTTTCGTTACTTGATCCGACGGCCATAATCGAGATTTCCGCCCCGGATGGCTCTGCCGTGGCTCCTGGGGATGTAGTCATGACGGTGACGGGCCAGACCCGCGCCCTGCTCTCGGCCGAACGCGTGGCGCTGAACTTCGTCGGGCACCTCAGCGGCGTGGCGACGGCGACCAACTCGCTGGTCAAGGCCGTCGCACACACCAAGGCGAGGATCGTCGATACCCGCAAGACCCTGCCCGGGCTGCGCGCACTGGAAAAGGCCGCCGTGTTTTCCGGCGGCGGGGTGAACCACCGCTTCGGGCTCGACGACGCAGTTTTGATCAAGGACAACCACATCGCCGCCGCGGGTTCGCTGACGCGGGCCGTCGAAAAGGCGAAGGCGGCCGTCGGGCACCTGGTGAAGATCGAGGTGGAGGTCGATACCTTGGAGCAGCTGCGCGAGCTGCTCGCCACCGAAAAGGCCGACGCCGTGCTGCTCGACAACATGAGCCCCGAAACCTTGCGAGAGGCCGTTGAGCTGGTTGACGGGCGGCTCACCACCGAGGCCAGCGGCAAGGTCACGATCGAAAACGTCGCCGCGATCGCCGAATCCGGCGTTGATCTAATCTCTTCGGGATGGATCACCCACTCGGCGAAGAACCTTGATCTGGGGTTGGACTACGTTTCGTAGACCACCCAACCAGTCACTCTGCACAACCCAACCCAGTCACTCTGCACAACCCAACCCAGTCATCCTGCACAACCCAACCCCGTCATCCTGCGCGAAGTCGCAGGATCTCCTTTGTTTGGGCACACCCTGTCCAGTTAGATCCTGCGACTTCGCGCAGGATGACGATGTCCGTAGATGACGAATACGGCATCAGCTAGGCCAGATGGTTTGCTCTAGCAGCAAAATGTTCATACCGACGATCAGCGCGGTAACGATAATCGCGATCACCATCAGCGCCCGGCGGTTCGTGTACTTGCCCATGATCTCGCGCTTGCAGGTGAGGTAGACCAGCGGTATCAGCGCGAACGGAATGCCCAGGGACAAGAACACCTGTGAGAGCACCAGCGCCCACGTCGGGTCGATGCCCACGCCGATGATCACCAGCGCCGGAATCAGGGTGATAGCCCGGCGCAACAGCAGCGGGATGCGGATGTGCAGCAGCCCGGACATGATCGTCTGCCCGGCATAGGCGCCCACGGACGTCGAGGCTAATCCAGAAGCCAACAGCCCGACGCCGAACAAGATTCCCACCGTCGGGCCGAGCGCCCCGTTGATTGCCTCGTACGCCCCTTCAATGGAATCCGTGCCCGATTCCCCTTGTAGACAGGCGGCGGCGAGCAGCAGCATCGCGATGTTGACGGCCCCAGCCACGATCATGGAGGCCAGCACGTCCCAGCGGGTCGCGCGCAGCAGCCGCGGCA
This sequence comes from Propionibacteriaceae bacterium, assembly GCA_031272825.1. Taxonomy (GTDB): domain Bacteria; phylum Actinomycetota; class Actinomycetes; order Propionibacteriales; family Propionibacteriaceae; genus Propionicimonas. Next base: position 7,768 of record JAISTE010000048.1, read on the forward strand.
CGCCCAGCTTGGAATCGCCGTGCCGGGCCTCCGCCAGCGAAGAGTGAATGTAGATGGCGTGCGGCATGACTGTGGCCCCCAGCATCGAACAGGCCAGCAGCACCGATTGCGAATCCTTGAAGCGCGGGATGATGCCCTCCAAGGTGGCCACCCAGTCCACATGGGTGAAGAACAGCCCTGAGACGAAGCCGACGGTGATTACCAGCAGCAGCCCCATGACCACGAATTCGAAGGAGCGCTCGCCGCGCCAGTTCTGCACCGCGAGCAAAAGCAATGAGAGCAGCCCGATGATGATGCCGCCGGTGAGCATAGGAACGCCGAAGAGGATCTGCAAGGCGATGGCCCCGCCGATAACCTCGGCCAGGTCGGTGGCGGCGGCGATAAGCTCGGCCTGAATCCAGAACAGGATGCGCGGCCAAAAGCGCATCCGATCGCCCAAGATTTCGGGCAGGGATTTTCCGGTGACCAGCCCCAGCTTGGCGGACATGTACTGGACGATCATCGCCATGGTGTTCGCCATTACGAGTACCCAGACAAGCAGGTAGCCGTACTGGGCCCCGGCCGTCAGGTTGGCGGCAACGTTCCCTGGGTCGACGTAGGCGATAGCTGCCACAAAAGCGGGCCCCCACAGCCAGTGCCACTTCTGAGTCTTCGGTTTCTCGATTCGTTGCGTCGACACGTTTCCACCCTATCGAAGTTCGACGGTCACAAGGCAACCTGGCCCGCACTCAAGAGGGGTTAAACCGAAAACGGCTGCAAGCGCGCGTTATCCGCTCATCACCTCATCGATAGATTTGAGCTTTCGATCCGGATCGAGCCGAATCAACCCCCGGGTTTGCACAACAGCTCCGATGCCGCCAAAGGCAAATACCACCCAGCCCAGCCACCACAGCGGCGAGACCAGCGCGACGACCAGCCCGGCGAGCACCACGAGCGAGGCCAACATCAGCTTTCCCAGGCGTACGGCCAACCGATATTGCAGCCGAAGCAGCTTGCCCTCCTGCGTGCGCGAAACCCGCACGGTCAGATCCCCGGTATTGGCCTTCTTGGAAACCTCCATGACGTTCGCCGCCGTCGGCAGCAGGTTGCGCAGCAGGCTCTTACCCTGCTCGAAGCTCTCCCCCACCATCTGGGAGAAGGCGGCGGTTCCCACGTACTTGCGTGCGAGCGTCGTCACCTCGGAGAACAAATCCAGCTGGGTATCGAGGTTGAGGCACACCCCGAGCACGGTGATCAGGCCCTTGCCCAGGAAGGTGACCGAGCCAGGGAAGTAGAACGGCTGGTTGAACATCAGCCCGCGCAGATCCTCGATGGCTTCCTGAGGCAGGCGCGGGACGTCGTTCCAGGTGCCGTTCAGGGCGGTTTCCAGGATCGGGGAAAAGAGCCGGATGAGGGTCTGGGTGTCGGCGTCGGGTTGCAAAAACCCGAGCTCTACAAGCACCGATATGGCCTTGCGTGAATCCTTGCGTACGACGGCCACCGCAAATTCGATGTACTTGAGCCGGTCTTCCTCGGTTACGTACGCGACCATCCCGAAGTCGAGCAACTGCACCACCGAACCGGGCCCCACCAGGATGTTTCCCGGGTGCGGATCGGCATGGTAGAAGCCGTCGCGCAGCACCATCTGCAGGTAAAGCTCCAGCAAGGTCTTTGCCACCTGAGCGCGATCCATCCCGGCGGCGTCGAGGGCGGCCAGGTCGTTTACCTTGATGCCCTCCATGTACTCCATCACCAGCACCTTGCGGCTGGTCAGCTGCCAGTAGATTTGCGGAATCTCGACGTTGAACCCGGCCAGGTTCTTCCTGAAGGTGTCGGCGTTGCGGCCCTCCTTGATGTAGTCGAGCTCGGCGGTAAAAGTCGACTCGAAAACCTCGTACACCGCCTCGATATCCAGCATCTGCGAGATCGACGTCCAGCGATCGGCCATCTTCAGAATGTCGTGCAGCGCCTCCAGATCGGTTGTCACCAGGTCGTCGATCCCCGGTCTTTGCACCTTGACGGCCACCTTGGTTCCGTCCGGCAGCCACGCCCGGTGTACCTGCCCGATGGACGCCGCCGCTACGGGCTCGTCCTCGAACGTTGGGAAGACTTCTTCAATGGGCCGCCCAAGCTCAGCTTCCAGCAGCGCCTTCACTTCGCCCAGGTCGGCAGGGGGAATCGAATCTTGCAGCTTCGAGAACGTGGACGTGTATTCGGCCGGCAGCATGTCGACGCGCGTGGAAGCGTATTGCCCGGCCTTGATGATGAGCCCGCCCAGCCGCATGGCCAGCTTGGTGATGCGCACCGCCTGGCGCTTGTAGAGCCGAGAGCGGGCGGCCTGCTGCCGCTTCTCGGTGCGCAGCCAAGCGCTCTTCTCCAGCAGCCAAAGCTCGGCGGCGCAGCGCGTAGCCGCGCCCATGATCTTGCGGTAGCGCGCTTTGCCGCGCAGCTTGGTGAGATCGGACACGTGTTCAGCCTATTGCGCGCGAAGTACAGAAAGTCCATGGGCCAGGGCAAAGACAGGGAGATTCCAGGGTGGAGGGCCCCAACGTGCGGACTACCATACGCGTCGAACGCCCTTTCGGATCTACAGTTTCCACGGAGCGCCCAAACAGACAACCTAAGAATCCACATACCAATCACCCCGGATCAAGCCCGGGGGCGGCAACTTCAGTGCGATTCCTGCCAAGACTTCAACATGTCCCAACGCGGATCAGTCTCAGCGTCGTGATGATGATCCGGATTCTCATTCAGATTGACGCCGCACGTGGGGCACAAACCTAAACAATCAGGCTTACACAACGGTTGGAACGGCAAATCGACGAGCACCTGATCCCGCAAAACCTCGGTGATGTCGATCGCCTCTTCGGTAACCAGCGCCGGCTCCTCCTCCCCTTCGGGGGCGGAGAAGTAGAAGAACTCCTCGAAGGAGGTTTCGTCGTCGTAATCGAGCTCTATCAAGCACCGCGAACACGAGCCGACAAGCTGGAACTGGGCGTCGCCCGTCACCCAGACGCCGTCCCCGGCTCCCTCGAACTTGACGTCAAGGTCGATGGCCGAACCGACAGGGATACCGATGAGCTCCAGGCCGAACCCTTCGGGAGCGGGCGCCTGGCGGCGGATTTCGAGGTTCTGCCCCGACCTGCCGCCCAGATCGTGTATTGAGAACACCAGCGGATTTGCCATCGGAACCTCCCTGAACTAGGCCCGGGGCTAATCCCTGGGCACGCGGGAAATGATACTCGTGGAGTCGAAATCCATCTCTTCGGCGTCCAGGCCGGAGCGGTCGGAGAGCTTGGCGCGCATCGTTTTCACCTGGTTCAAGGTGTTGAGCAGCGCGGCCTCGAAGGTGGCCATGCGGTTATCGACGAACGAGTCCGTCTCCTTCATCAACGCTTGAGATTCGCGCTCTGAGCGTTCCTTGAGTTCCTTGGCCTGCCGCTGCGCCACTTGACCGACGTTGGTTTCGGCTGCCAGGAATTCTGCCCGCTCTTCGGCCTGCCGGATGATCTGCTGTGCCTCTTCCTGGGCCCGCTCCAAGGTTTCGAGCGAGGTGGAAGAGATGCGTTTCGCCTCGCGGATACCCTCTTCGAGTGCGTCGCCGATGCGGTCGATCATGTCCAGCACTTCGGCCCGGTTCAGCATCGCTGACGCGGACATGGGAACGTTCTTGGCGTTTTTCACTTTGTCGCGAAGTTCGCCGAGCAGCACTTCTGCTTCAGATGCCATTCATACCTCCAAGGTCGGTTCTTGCGGTTCCGACCCATCCCCCAGCCGCTCGGCCACCGCTTTGGGGACGAACATCGAGATGTCCTCCCCGAAACTGGCGACTTCGCGGACCATTGTCGACGAGAGCGTCCCCCACCTTGAGGTGGCAGGCAGCAGTACCGTTTCCAACTTAAACCCCCGGTTGGAAGCGACTTCCTCGTTGATTTGGGCCATCTGCAGTTCGTAGTCGAAATCCGATGCGAACCGCAACCCCTTTACTATCACTGTTACTTCGCGCTTTTCGCAGAAGTCTACGAGCAAACCACTCATTTCTTCCACACCCACATTGGGTATGTGGGCAAGCGCGGCCTTGGCCAACTTTACCCTGTCCGTTGGCGTGAGCAGGTTGTGCTTGGCCGAGTTTTGCCCCACCCCGACGATCACCTCGTCGAACAGCGCGGCGGCGCGTTCGATGACGTCGACGTGTCCGTTGGTGATGGGGTCGAATGACCCCGGGCAGAGCGCTCTCATCCTTTTCCCTACTTGATAGCCGCAAAATACAGTGCAGTATCACCGTAACGCCGGGAGCGGGTCTGCTCCATAATTTCGGGCCATACGGGGGCCGAATCTTTAAAGGCACGCTCTAGAATTGCGAGCCCGTCGGCAACCAGTCCGCCGTTCCTCGCCAGCGTTTCCATAACCCGGGTCAGCTCGTCGTTCCCCAGCGCGTAGGGGGGATCGGCCCACACCACGTCGAATCCGCGGGCCCGCAGGACGTAGTCCTCCACCCGGCTTTGCTCCAGTTTGACGTCCAACTTAGTTTTCGCGGTGTTCTTGCGTATCGCGTCGGCGGCCTTGCGATCCGATTCGACGGCCACGGCCTGCGCTCCCCGGCTGGCCGCCTCCAGCGCCATGGCCCCGGAACCGGCGTAGAGGTCAAGAAAGCGGATGCCCTTGAGCGATTGCGATGGGTCGCCCTCGCCGCCAGCCCAAGAGGCGAGCATCTGGAACACGGATTCGCGCAGACGCGCGGACGTCGGCCTGGTCGTGTCTCCCTTGGGCATCACCAGCGGAACGCCGGCAGCCCTTCCCGCGATGATTCGGCTCATCCTTGCACCAGCTCGGTGTCGGTGATCATCTCCGTGGCCTTCACGGCGTCCTTGAAGCCGGGAGTTTCGCAGTTGGGATCGCGGGCCACGGCCAGCTCGGCGATCTCGCGGGCCTTTGCGATGACGTCTGCGTGTTCGAGCACGCGCAGCAAGCGCAGGGACGACCGTCCCCCTGATTGACGCTCCCCCAGCACGTCACCCTCGCGGCGCTGCACCAGGTCTAGCTCGGCCAGCTCAAAGCCGTCGCGGGTAGCGGCGATGGCAGCCAGCCGCTCCCTGGTTTCCACGTGCTTTTCGGGCTCGGGAATGTCGGCGCAAAGCAGCGCCAGGCCGGGGTATTGGCCACGCCCGATGCGCCCGCGCAGCTGGTGGAGCTGGGAGACTCCGAAGCGGTCGGCCTCCATCACGACCATGACCGTGGCGTTGGGGACGTCGACCCCGACCTCGATGACGGTGGTGGTCACCAGCACGTCGATCTTTCCGGAGGCGAAGTCCTCCATCACCGCGTCTTTTTCCTCGGAGGGCAGCTTGCCGTGCAGCACACCGATCCGCAGGCCCCTGAGCGGCCCCTCGGCCAGCTGCGCGGCCAGCTCGATAACGCCCGGGCCCTCGCTCTTCTTGCGGTGCTTCGGATCGCCGATGCGCGGGCAGACGACGAACGCCTGGCGGCCATGCTCGACCTCTTCGCGGATGCGCTCCCAGGTGCGGTTCATCCAAGCCGGTTTGGCGGCGTCGACCAGCACGGTTTGCACGTCGGCGCGGCCCTTGGGCAGCTCCCTGAGGGTGGAAACCTCCAGATCGCCGAAGATGGTCATGGCCACCGAGCGTGGGATGGGCGTGGCGGTAAGCACGAGCACGTGAGGCTTGTGGGCGGCCTTGTTGGCGATGGCGGCGCGTTGTTCGACGCCGAAGCGGTGCTGTTCGTCGATCACGACCAGGCCGAGGTTTGCGAAGGTGATTTTGTCGTTCAGCAGCGCATGGGTGCCGATGACGATCCCGGCCTCCCCCGATGCGATGCGCAGGGCGGCGTTTCTCTTGGCGACGGCCGAAAGCGAGCCCGTCAGAATGCTCACGTCGGTGCCGGGTTTGGTCGAGCCGAACAGCGGCGGCTCGGCCAGCTCACCCATCATGGAAGTGATGGTGTGGTAGTGCTGGTGGGCGAGCACCTCCGTCGGGGCGATGAGCACGGCCTGCGCTCCGGCGTCGACGGCGGCGAGCATTGCGCGCAGCGCAACGACGGTCTTGCCCGAGCCGACCTCGCCTTGCAAGAGCCGCTGCATCGGCCTTGGCTGGGAGAGCTCCTCAAAGATGGTTTCCGATACCGCGATCTGGCCGTCGGTTAGGGAAAACGGCAGTTTGGCGTCGAAGGAAGCGAGCAGGCCGTCTTCTCTGCGCTGAATCACGGTGGCCTGCTGGTTGGCGGCGTCGGCGCGGCGGTAGGCCATGGTCAGCTGGGTGGCGAAGGCCTCGTCGAAGCGCAGCCGGTAGGCACCCACCTCGCCGTCGTCCTCCGAGCGGGGCCGGTGCACGTACTCGTAGGCCTGGTGTTCCCCGACTACTCCGGCGGCCTCGACCACCCATTCGGGCAGGGGGTCGGCGTCGGGGAAGGTATCGAGTGCGATGCGCGCGCATTCGGCGATCTTCCAGGTTGGCAGCTTGGCGCTCGCCGGGTAGATGCCGACCAGCCCGCCCTCGGTGAGCTTGGCCATGGAATCGTCGCGCTTATCGGTGCCGATCAGCTTGCCTTGGGCGTCGAAGATGACGTAGGTGGGGTGAGACATCTGAAGCTGGCCGTTGAACTCGCCCACCTTGCCGATGAACATGCCCGTCTTCGCGCGCGAGAAATTGTCCGTCCAGTATTGGAAGATCGAATCGGCCTTCTTCGGGGCCTTGGGGATATTGGGGTGGAAGAACGTCACCTCCATGGTTCCGCGCCCGTCGGTCAAGGTGACGGAAAGCCACTCGCGCCCGGTGTTGTGAGAGCGCCGAATATCGACGTCCTTGACAGCCGCCTCGACGGCCACATCCTCGCCGGGCAGAACGCTTGCGAGATCGGTCAGCTCGGTGCCCTTGAAATACCTGCGGGGAATGAGGGTAAGCAGATCGCCGACGGTATGTACCCTGAGCGCCTCGAAGGCCTTGGCCGCCTGTGCCCCAAGAACCTCAGCAAGCGGCAAAGCGCACGCCCGGTAAGCGTCGGTGTACCAATCCATGGGCCAAGCTTAATGCTGCGGGTGGCGGGCTTTTCACAGCCCCATGACCGAGGCGAGCACCGCCGAGAGCTTGTTCTTATCGTGTTGCGCCGAGCCGTCGCGGGCGCGAACGTCGGCGACCGTGAGCTTGGCCTTCATGGCCTTGCATACCCCCTCCAGGCGCGCATCCATGAAGGTTGGGTCTACCAGCACGTCGTGGAAGCGCAGGCGCGGCTCGTGGTCTAGCAGTGCCTCGACGTGCTGGCTCGCCGTGTAGCCCTGGGTTTCGTCGGCAGATTGGGAGAGGTTGAGGATCAGGATGCGGCGGGCCTTCGTCCTGACGATGGCGTCGGCCAGCTCGGGAACCAGCAGATGCGGCATCACCGAGGAATACCAAGAGCCCGGGCCGAGCGTCACAAAATCGGCCTGACGAACCGCGCGCAGCGCCTCGGGTGCAGCCGGCGGGTTCTCGGGGGTGAGCCGGATGGAGAGGATTTCACCCTCGGCCAGCGCCACCGCCTCTTGCCCGACGACCGTGCTCACCTCGTCGGGGCGGTTCGGGTTCGCCCCGCGCACCTCGGCCTCGATGACCAAAGGCTCCAGGCTCATCGGCAGCACGTGCCCCTGGATGTGCAGCAGCTGGGCTACCATCTCCAGCCCTTCCACCTTGTCGGGGACGGTTTGCCAGATCCCGGCGATCAGCAGGTTTCCGATGGCGTGGCCGCCGAGCTCGCCGTCGCCGGAAAAACGCGATTGCAGTACCTCGGCCCAGGTCTGCTCGATCTCGTCGTCGGAGCAAAGCGCGGCCAGCGCCATGCGCAGATCGCCGGGCGGCAAGATGTCGAATTCTTTGCGTAGCCGCCCCGAAGAACCGCCGTCGTCGGCGACGGTGACGATGGCCGTCAGGCGGTTGGTGAGCTTCCTGAGCGCCTTGAGCGAGGCCGAGAGCCCGTGCCCGCCGCCCAACGCGACGACCGCGGGGAGGGTGAGCGCCGGGTGGCGGTAGACGATCGGCCTCACAGTATCTCTCCAGTGGTCAAGTTCACAGCCTGCTGCTCCTTCGCGCTCGCCAAGTGTTCGTGTATGACTCCCGCCAGTTTAGGCCCGATGCCGTCGACCTCCTGCAACTCCTCAACAGTTGCGGCCTTAAGCGCCTTATACGACGTAAACCGCTTGCGCAGGGCCTTTTGCTTGGTCTTGCCCAGGCCAGGGATGCCGTCGAGCGCCGATTCGAGCATCGACTTGCCCCGGCGCTGCCGGTGATAGGTGATGGCAAAGCGGTGAGATTCGTCGCGCACCCGCTGCAGCAGATACAGGCCCTCAGAGTTGCGCGGCATGATCAGCGGGTATTCCTCCCCGGGCAGCCACACCTCCTCCAGGCGCTTGGCCAGGCCGCACAGCGGAACGTCGACGCCCAGCTCGCGCATCGCCGCCTGGGCCGCCGCCACCTGGGGTGCGCCGCCGTCGACGACGATCAGCGAGGGCGAGTAGGCGAAGCGGGCTTTTTTGGGCGTGCAAATGGGAAGGAGATCCTGCGACTGCGCTTCGCTTGCGCAGGATGACGAGGAAGAAACGTCATTCTGCGGCACCCCCACCCCGTCATTCTGTGGCACCCCCACCCCGTCATCCTGCGCGGAGTCGCAGGATCTCACCTGCGTTTGTGCATCATCTCGCGCAAGATCCTGCGACTGCGCTTCGCTTGCGCGGGATGATGAAGAAGCTTCTTCCTCCATCTGGTGCGAAAACCGGCGCGAGATCACCTCGTGGATGGCCATGACGTCGTTCGAGCCCTCAAAGCCCTTGATGGTGAAGCGCCGGTAATCGGAGTTCTTGGCCAGGCCGTCTTCGAACACCACCATCGAGCCGACCACGTTCTCGCCCATGGTGTGCGAGATGTCGTAGCACTCGATTCGAAGCGGCGCCTCTTCCAAACCCAGGGCGTCCCGGATTTCCTCCAGGGCTTGGGAGCGGGTGGTGAGATCAGAGGCGCGCCTGGCCTTGTGCAGGCGCAGGTTGTCGGCGGCGTTCTTGGCCACGGTATCGAGCAGCGTGCGCTTGTCACCGCGCTGCGGAACTCGGATTTCGACCTTGTGCCCGCGCTGCTCGCTCAAGAGCTCGGCCAGCACCTCGCCAGAGGCCGGCATCTCGGGCACCAAGACCAGCGGCGGGATGGAATCGTCCATGAATGGGTTCTTCGCGCGCTTCACCGCCCCGGCCTCACCGGCCAACGTTCCCGAGTAGTGGCTGAGCAGGAAGGATTCCAGCAGTTCGCCCGTCGTGGAGTCTTCAGCACGGTCGGCGATCAGCCCGCGCTCGCCCACGACCCTGCCGCCGCGCACCGAGAACACCGAAACCGAAACTTCTAAGGGATCCTCGGCCAGTGCGATGACGTCGGCGTCGGTTCCATCCAAGAACACGATGGCGTTCTTGGCCGAGGCCAGGTGGATGGCCTGCAGGCGGTCGCGCCAAGTGGCCGCCTGCTCGTATTCCATCGCCTCGGCGTGCTTCTCCATCTGACGCTTGGCCGCCGCCTCAAGCTTGGAGACGCCGCCGGAGAGAAAAGAGGAGACGTCCGCGGCCAGCTCGCGGTGTTCTTCGGCGGAAATCCGGCCCACACAAGGGGCGGAGCACTTGCCGATGTCCCCCATCAGGCACGGCCTGCCCGAGGCCTTCGCCGAGCGAAACACTCCTGCAGTGCAAGAGCGCATCGGGTAGGCGGCGAGCAGCGTGTCAATGGTTTGGCGGATGGCCCAGGCCGCCTGGTAGGGGCCGAAGTAGCGCACGCCCTTGCGCTGCGGCCCGCGGCCCACCCACACGCGCGGAAATTCCTCGTTCCAGGAGATCGCTGCCCACGGGTAGGACTTGTCGTCGCGGAAGATGACGTTGAAGCGCGGGTCGTATTCGTTGATCCAGGTCCATTCCAGCTGCAGCGCCTCGAGTTCGGTCTGCACGACCGTCCATTCGACGCGCGCGGCGGTTCGCACCATCGTCTGTGTTCTGAAGTGCAGGGAGGAGACGTCGCGGAAGTAGGAGTTGAGCCGGTTGCGCAGGTTCTTGGCCTTGCCGACGTAGATGACCCGCTCGTCGGCGTCGATGAACTTGTAGACGCCGGGCGAGGTGGGGATTTCCCCGGATTTCGGGCGGTAGCTTGCGGGGTCGGCCATCAGGCGAGCGGGATGGGGAGGGAGAGCAAGAACCAGCCGGCGGGGGCCGCGAACAGAATCGAATCAAGCCGATCCATCACCCCGCCGTGGCCGGGCAGGATCGACGACATGTCCTTGAGCCCGGCATCGCGCTTGATCATCGACTCGACGAGATCCCCGGCGGTGCCGAACACCACGCAGACGGCGGCGATCACGAAGCCGTACCACCAGGCCCAGCCGGTGAAGAACACGCACATCACGACCATGGTGGCCGCCGAGAGCAAGAAGGAGCCCAAGACCCCTTCCCACGTCTTCTTGGGGGAGATGACGGGGGCTAGCTGGTGTTTGCCCAAGGTGGCGCCCAGCGCGTACCCGCCCGTGTCGGAGGCCACGACTCCCAGGAAGACGACGGTCAACTTCAGTGCGCCGTCGTCCATCGCCAGGATCAACCCAATAAAAGACGCGAGCAAGGACACATAGGCGACGATGAACAGCGAGGCGGCGGCATCCTTGGCGAAATCTTCCGTGCCGTAGAACATGCGCCACACGAGCGAAAGCATCACCGACAAGCCCAAACACCCCATGAGCACCACATGCCAGGGAATGTGGGTGGAGTTTTGAAACAGGGCGGCCACGTAGGCCCCGCCGATGGTCAGCACGTTACAGATGATGATCGGCGGGACGCAGGCGTTCAGGCCCATCCGGCGCAGGGCGTCGTGTACTTCGACGACACCGAGCGAGGTGAACAGCACCAGCAAGATGATCAGGCCGGGGTTCCAGAACATCAAGGTGAGCACGACGAGCACGACCAGCGGCACTCCGACCGCGATGGCCGCGCCGAGATTGCGCCCACCCTTTGCCATTACTGGATCTACGTTTCCGCTAGGTTCGCCGCTAGACGGCGAGCAGCTCGGCTTCCTTGGCCTTGAGCAGTTCGCTGACGGATTCTTCGCGCTTCTTGGTTGCGGCGTCGAGCTTCTTTTCAGCACCCTTGGCCTCGTCCTCGCCGATCTCCTTGTCCTTTGCCAGCTTCTTGATGGCGTCGATGGCGTGGCGGCGAATCCCGCGCACGGCTACCTTGCCTTCCTCGGCCTTGGTGCGCGCCACCTTGATGTACTCCTTGCGGCGCTCCTCGGTCAGCTGCGGGAGGACGAGCCTGACGACGTTGCCGTCATTCGCCGGGTTGACGCCCAGATCGGAATCGCGGATGGCCTTCTCGATGCCCTTCATCGCGCCCGGATCGAACGGCTGGATGAGGACGGTGCGCGCCTCGGGCACCTGGAACGTGGCGAGCTGCTGCAGGGGCGTGGGGCTGCCGTAGTAGTCGACCATGATCTTCTCGAACATGGCCGGGTGGGCGCGTCCGGTGCGGATGCTGCCCAGCTCCTCTTTGGTGTGCCCTACCGAGCCGTCCATCTTGCGCTCGGCTTCAGCGACGATGCTGGAAATGTCTGCCATTTTGCTCCCTTCCGGGGAATACAGTACCTGTTTTGTTCTGAAATCAGTTAGTTTCGCCTAGTACGGTGCCGATTTTCTCGCCCGAGACCACCTTGCCGATATTGCCGGGCGTTCCCAGGTCGAAGAACACCATGGGCAGGTGGTGTTCGCGAGCCAGGGCCACGGCCGTCGCATCTGCAACTTTCAACCCTTTGGCGAGGAACTCGTCGAAGCTCAACGTGTCGTACTTCTTGGCGTTCGGGTTCTTCGCCGGGTCGGAGTCGTAGACCCCGTCGGTACCTTGCTTGGCCATCAGGAGCACGTCGCAGTCGATCTCCAGGGCCCGCTGTGCGGCCACCGTGTCGGTGGAGAAGAACGGCATACCCGAACCGGCGCCGAAGACCACCACGCGGCCCTTTTCCAGGTGACGGATGGCCTTGAGGGGAATGTAGGGCTCGGCTACCTGCCCCATGGTGATCGCCGTCTGGACACGGGCAGGAACCCCCGCCTTTTCGATGAAGTCTTGCAGGGCAACGGCGTTCATGACGGTGCCCAACATGCCGATGTAGTCGGCGCGGGCCCTGTCCATGCCGCCCTCCTGCAGCTCGGCACCCCTGAAGAAATTGCCCCCGCCGACAACGATGGCGACCTGCACCCCCGAGCTTGAGACGTCGGCGATCTGTTTGGCGATGTCAGAGACGACGCCCGGGTCGACCCCGAGCTTCCCGCCCCCGAAAGCCTCGCCGGACAGTTTCAACAACACGCGCTTATATGGACTGGCCACAATGTCCTCCTAGTTCCATCCAATCCTAGACATGGAAAGACGGGCCGCGCGATTTCGCACGGCCCGTCTTTTCATAGCTTGGCTTACTTGGCCCCGGTCTCGAAGCGGACGAAGCGCTTGATCTCGGTGCCGTTCTCCTTGGTGAGCTGGCCGACGGTCTTCTTGTCGTCGGAGACGGACGCCTGCTCGAGCAGCAC
>JAISTE010000014.1 GCA_031272825.1 Propionibacteriaceae bacterium
TTATGGGCAATCACAAGACGGCCAACCTCGTCGGCCACGATCACGTCCAACAGCCGCGTCAAACCCTTCTTGCAATAGTCCATACCCGAGCCCAAATCAGAGATCACCTCGTACTCCCACCCGTGCGAAGCACAGTACATCTCCAGGACGTCTGCCGGGCAAGGTCACCTTTCTGGTCGTGTAAGGAAACCCGCGCGTACGCGATAGTAGGCCGTTCCAAGACAGCGGTATCCAACCCAAGCGGGTTAAACGACGCGATCTCGGACACTTTGTACCTGCGCCTGCCAGCCGGGGTGCGCTCCGCGACCAACTTGCCTTCCCTGTCCCAACGCTGCAACGTCGAAACCGAAACCCCAAGCATCTTCGCCGCCTGACCCGTAGCAACATAACCAACCACGCCTCAAGGCACAGCTAAACTAACAGCAAATAACAGCATTTACACACATATCAGCGAACTGCACCTAACCCCTTTGGGTTGAGATCCTGCGACTGCGCGCAGGATGACGAGGGGACAGCGCGTGATGGCGAGGGGATAGCGCGGCGCTTGCCCAGGATGACAAGAGGGTTGAGATCCTGCGACTGCGCGCAGGATGACGAGGGGAAAGCGCGGCGCTTGCCCAGGATGACGAGGGGAGAGCGCGTGATGGCGAGAGGTGCTTACGCGTAATACCCATCCTCCCCAAGCCGCTTCGACGAATCCAGCAGCAGCTCGGCCTCGACCTCGTGCGGGTCGTAGCCAACCGCCGCCGGGGCGAAGCGCCTCGACTGCACCGGCTCAAACAGGTTTTCCCTGCCGATCATGGCGAACTCGCGCTTGCGGGCACCCTTGGTCAGACGTCCTTGCGCGCGTTCCCTCCACTTGGCCAGTTCCTTGGCGCCGTGCTCGGAGCGCACGGCCTCCTCGAAGGCAGCAGGGTGAACCATTGCGATCAGCGCCGAGACGTGCCCGAAGCCCAGCGAGGTGAGCAGCCCGGCCTTGATCGGCGAGTGCTTGCCCAGCTCAATCGCGGACCGCGGCCACACCAGCTCGGGGTAGGCCTCCATCGCCGGATCGACGCAGTCCAAGGCCTTGTTGCCCGGGATCGAGCCGGTGGCGAACGCCTCGCACAGGCCCGCCGCCTGGAACACCGCCGCACCGCCTTTCGCGTGGCCCGTCACCGTCTTTTGCGAGATGACGAACAGCGGATCGCCGGGCGTCCGGCCCAGCACGTGAGCGAGCCGGGTGTGCAGATCGGCCTCGTTCGGGTCGTTCGCCAGCGTCGAGGTGTCGTGCTTGGAAACCACCGCGATGTCGTCGACGGAAACTCCCAGCCCGGCAAGCGCCTTGGCCATCTTGGAGTCCTTGCCGCCGCGGCCAGCCGAGAGCGCGCCCAGGCCCGGTGCCGGGATCGAGGTGTGCGCCCCGTCAGCGGAAGACCTGGCATACGCGACGACGCCCAACACCGGCAATCCCAGACGCAGCGCGATATCGCCGCGGGTGAGCAGCACGGTTCCGCCGCCTTGGGATTCGACGAACCCGTGGCGTCGGCGGTCGTTGGCGCGCGAGTAGAAGCGCTCGTCAACCCCGTGTTCGCGCATATAGGCAGCCGAAACGGTGGCGTTCATATCGCCGAAGCCGCGGATGGATTCCACGCCGATGTCGTCGATGGCCCCGGCCACCACGAAGTCGGCCTTGCCAACCAGAATCTTGTCGGCGGCGTCCTCGATGGAGACGGCGGCGGTCGCGCAGGCGGCCACCGGGTGCATCATCGGGCCGTAGGAGCCCACATAGGACTGGATGACATGCCCGCCGACGACGTTCGGGAGCGTCTCTTGCAGAATGTCGTTGGGGATGTCCTCCCCGTTGAACCCGTCGACGAACAGCTTGCGCATCGACGACATCCCGCCGAAGCCGGTGCCCAAGGTAGCGGCGACGTCCGCAGGGTGCACCTCGGTGAGGAGCTCCGCGGGAGAGAAGCCGGAGGATACAAAGGCGTCGACCGTCGCGACTAGGTGCCACACGGCGATCTTGTCGATGGCCTCGACCATCGAGCCGGGGATCCCCCAGTGGGTCGGGTCGTAGCCGGTCGGAAACTGGCCGCCGACCGTGCGCGTAAGCGGCATCTTGCGCGGCAGCCGGGCCACAGCTCCGGCGGTGCGCGTCACCAGGTATTCGCCGCCCGCCTCGGCAACGTGCGTGTGCTCGGGGTCGAACTCGGCGTACATGGCCGCGGTCTCGGCGTCGGGAACCTTGAAGGAAATGTCCTTGTCAAGGAACACTTGGACGTCTTGCTCGGTCGAAAGATCGAACAATGGCCCATCGTCGACGAACGACCGCACGCCGCTTCTGGCCACGACCTCGTCGCGGTAGGTCTCGAAGATCTCCGACTCGGGGACGAGCTTGCCCGCCTCCGAATACCAGCCGGGCTCCGGGGTGTCCTTCCAGGTGAGCAGGCCCGTCATCCAGGCCAGTTCCAGCACACCCGCCGGGGTGAGGTCGGCACCGGAATCGGAGCGCAGGCCCAGCTCGGCCTCGTGCCGGGTGCGCTCGGAGCCCCACGGCCCGACCTCTCCAATGCCGACGACCACGACCATGTCCTCCAACTTGGTCGAGACCTTCCCCCACTCGGCGGGAGCCGCCAGCTGGGCCGCCTGCGGGGTGGGCAGGGCCGCGATAGTTTCGGGCTCGACGCTCTCGGCCTTTTCGGTTCGGCCCATGGCCGCCCGGGCCTGGCCCATCAGCTCGGTGAGGTTCACCTTGGAAAGGCCGCCGGTAAGGTCGGCGATCAAAGGCTCGGTCTCGGCCTCTTTGCGCTTGTCAGCGGCGCACAGGGCGAGCAGCTCATCGGCGATTTCCACCGTCGAATACGTGCGCACGCCAGTAGCCTCGACGGCCTTGACCAGCGGGTCGTTACGGCCCATCAGCCCCGTGCCGCGCACCCAACCGATCTTCGGATGGACGAGCGTGGTGTGGGCCGACCAGTCGTTCTCGGCGTGCCAGCGGTTGATAATGGCATCCAATGCGGACTTGACTTCGCCGTATGCTCCGTCACCGCCGAACGTGCCGCGGTTCGGGGAGCCGGGCAGCACGACGTGCAGCCGGTGCGCGATGTCGTTGTCGATGCCGATCTTGGAAAGCCCGGCCATCGAACGCTCCAGGCTCCACAGCAGCAGACGCGCTTGGTTTTCCTGTTCCGGGCCCGCGTCGTCGAGCGTGCCGGAGACCGAGGGTGCGGCGAACGGGAAGAACAGCGACGGAATGAGCGCCGGTTTCACTTCCTCGCTCACTCCCCCGTTGGTCTCGAAGTACGGCGAACCAATCCACTCGACGGTGTCATCCACATCGCGGTAGGAGGCCAGGTTCGCGGGCACCAGCCACAGCTTCGCCCCCGCGCTCGCATTCTTCCGATACAGATCCTTCGCCCAATCCAGGCGGCGATGGTTGATGTGGGAGGCGGTGGCCACGACCGTCGCCCCGCCCTTGAGCAGCCCACCAATAATGGCCGCGGCGATCGAGCCCGGAGCCCCGCCGGTAACGACGGCCACATCATTGGCGAACTGGCCCTCGCAAGGAGTTTCGGCCTCTTCAGCCAGTGCCTCCAGACGCTCGGCGGCCGCCTTGCGCTTCTCCTTCTTGGCCTTGCCCGCCCACCAGCGGGCCTGCTGCGCGATCGTCTCGCCAAGCCCGGTAAACGAGCCGACCTCCTCATTCTCGTCGAGGTAAACCCGGGCGAGATCTTCGCGGGCGAGCGCCCAGCGGTCGTCGATCAGGAGCGCTTGCTCGGCCTTGAAAGCCGGGGCGACGTACTTGATCCAGTTCGAGCCAAGCTCGGCCTCGACCGTAGCCAGCACCGATTCGGTCTCCGCCTGCGTGCTCTCTTGCTCGGATTGCTTTTCTTGGATGCCCAGCCGGTTCAGGATGTCGCGGGCCATCTCGGCCAGCACGCCCTCGCCGCCGAGCACCTGGTCGGCGAGCTGTCCCAGGGCCGCGTTGTCGACCATCGCTCCTTGCGAGCTGGTGGTTGCGGCCTTGGAGACCGCGATTCCCTTGGCGCTGGCGACGGCCTCTACGGCGGCGTCGATGAGCTGGTCGGCGGCCCCCGCATTGGCGACGGCCGTGGTTCCGAGCTGAGCCAGCGCACCTCCGCGGGCCGAATCACCCTCGCGGGTGCCGAGCATCAGCTCGGAGGTGACGTGGGCCGTCCAGCCCTCGCCCAGACCCCAGGCGCTCTTCAGCCGCTCGCCGACCCGAGTTTGGTCGACGCCCGCGGCACCGAACACCCTTCTCAAACGCTCCCGGATGGCACCGCTCAGCACGGCCCCGAAGGGCTGGTAGGTGTCGGCCAGGGAATCGACCTTCTCGGTGAGTGCACCAAGGGCCATGTCGGAGGCGCCCTCGATGGAGGCCAGGCCCAGCTCGGCGCTCATATCCATCAGCAGCTGGTTTCTGCGCGAGGAAACCCCGCCGGTCAGCGTCTCGATGGTGTCGGCGCTGCCCATCTGCTCGGGCCGCACCTTGGTCGTCATGGCCAGCAGCGTGCGCACGGCGTCGCCCGCTGTGTAGGGCAGCTCCGGGGTTTCGCCTGCTGGGGCGGAAGCTTTGACAGGAGCCGGTTCCGCGGCGGGTCGAGGCTCGGGAGCGGTTTCGACAACCGTTTCAGCAACCGGCGCGCTCACCGTTTCTTCCTCGCGCACGGGCGCACCCAAGGTCTCCTCA
The DNA here is from genome assembly GCA_031272825.1 of Propionibacteriaceae bacterium. Lineage (GTDB taxonomy): Bacteria > Actinomycetota > Actinomycetes > Propionibacteriales > Propionibacteriaceae > Propionicimonas. The sequence goes on from JAISTE010000014.1 coordinate 4,697, forward strand.
GCAGGGTCGGTATCAGTCGCGTAGACCCGGGCCTCGTCGCGCTGAACGTTCAACACTGTGGCCTCGCAGCCGCGCATCTGCGGTTGCAACAAAGTGCGCGCAGCGAGGTTAGCCAGCGTCGGCGCAGAGCCCAGGCCGACCTCGATGTACTCCTCGACGCGTTCATGCTTGAGCAGCAATTCCTGTGTCTCGATCCAGCGAACCGGCGAGGCGAATTGCCAAGCCAGCAGCTCAATCAACAGCATCCTGGCGAACTTGGTCGGGTCTTCCAGCGCCTTCGCGTAGAGCTCGTCGGAATCCAGCAAGGCCTGTACTGGCTCCGAGGGGGCCACTGCGACGATGTCTTCCAAGAACGAGCGCTCCAGGGAAAATGCCGAGGCAGTCAGGTTCGGGATGTACTTGCCCACCAGCACCGCCGGGCAGATGTCCGCGGGCAGGAGCGTCTCCAGGTGCTCGCGGAATTCCCCGACGCCGCCGCGCAGAACCGCGGAGTGGAACGGGACGTCGATCCCCGGAATCAGTTGGAAGGGCTTCTTGCCCGACTTCACCCGTCTAGATGCGTCCTTCTCTAGTGCGGCTAGCCCGGCGACCGTCCCAGCAATCGAGTACTGGGCCCCGGCGAGGTTGCGGTTGACGACCTCCAGGAACTCGCCCGAGCGTTCGGCCACCTCGGCCACATACTGATCGACGTCCGCATCGCCAACCCCGAAAAGCTCGGGTCGCAGGGCGCCGAGGGCGTAGTTGGAGCGGCCCGATTCGTCGCGCGGAACCAGATGGTGCATCGTCGAGCCGCGGTGGAAGACGATCTCCAAGACCGTCTCCAAGTCGAAGACCCCGGCGTAGGCCGACAGTGCGGTGTACTCGCCCAAGGAGTGCCCGGCGAAATACGCGCCGGAAGCCAGCATTCCCGCCTCTTCAAGGCGTGCCGTCTGCGCAAACGCGAGCGTAGCCAGTGCCACCTGGGTGAACTGCGTCAAGTGCAGCAGGCCCTTGGGGTGGCGGTAGGTGGTGCCCAGGGCGGTGAGCTCGGTGGGGTTGTCGCGCACGACCGTCAGGATGGAGAAGCCGAGCTTGCGGCGGGTGTGCCGATCGGCCCGATCCCAGATCTCGCGGGCGGCCTTGGAGGAATTGGCCTCGTCCAGGCCCATTCCCGGGGTCTGAACTCCCTGGCCGGGATAGACATAGGCGGTGACGGGCGCGGCCAGGCGGCAGGTCGCCTTGGAGACGATCTCGTCCTCGACCCGGCAGGTGACCTCAAGCAGATCGCCAGCCCCGGGCACGCGGCCCACGCGCTCGACGCTGATCTCGACGCTGTCGCCCAGGTTTACGGGGGCGAACATCTGGTACGACCAGCCCAAGACCGTCGAGCGTTTTCCGGAAGGGCCGAGAGCGGAGACCACGTGCTGGCAAGCGGCGGAGAGCCACATGCCGTGCACGATCGGGGAATCCATTCCGGCGACCTTCGCCGCCCTGAAGGAGGTGTGGATCGGGTTGTAGTCGCCCGAAACCCGGGCGAAGGCCGTCATATCCGACGGGGCGGTTACGTAGGCCTTGCGCAGCAGCCGGCGGGCGGTGGGCTTGGCGTCGGCCCCGATCTGGGGTGCCGGAGGAAGTGCGACGTCCTGGGCTGCCCTGCCGCGCACGGCCAGCCGCTCGATGAAGGTGGCCAGCTCGGCCCCCTCCTCAATGCCTGGCACACTATTGGCCGCCGACAAGCGCAAATGAATCTCGATCACGCGTCCGAGCGAGGATTCGTGGACGGCCTCAGTCCAGCCCTCGGTGTGCACGCGCAGCCCGCCCGAGCGCACGATCTTGGCCGGGGAGACCTTGAAATCGGCGGTGTGGTCGAGGTGGACGGCCGCGAGCAGGCCTTCCATGATCGGATAGGGCCTGCCACCGAGCTGAACCTTGGTGGCGCCGATGGCCGAGTAGATGACCGGCCAGTTCGGGCCGAGCAGGGCATCGGGGACTACCCGCTTTGGGGTCAGGCCCGACGGGAAACCTGCGGTCACGGCGGCGGCATGGTCGGCACCCAGGGTGTCGGGAACCGAGAAATCGTAGGAGATGCGGCCCGAGACGGAGCCGTCCTCAACCGGTTCAGGAAGCGCGGGGATGAAGTCGCCGGTGATGGCCGTCGATCCGACTCCGGCGGTGGCGGTGAGCAGCTCACGCATGGTCTCGGGCAGCCGATCCTCGTCGACTATCGGAGCCCCGCCGGTGGCGCAGGCGTCGGTCACCTTCAGCGGGATGACCAGCTCGCGCACAGCGTGGAAGGCGTGCCCGCCAGGGGTTTCGTCCCAGGCGGTGTCGATGTGGATCTTGAGATCGTAGCGGTGGCCGACCCCGCCGCTGAGCGTGAACTCGCCGGGCTTCAAGGTGAGCGCCGGGTTCGGGATGAGCAGCCCCATCCAGGAGATGAGGGGGGCCGTGCGGATTGCGTCCTCTTCGCTCGAATCCTTGCCGGGTTCGACCCAGCGGTTCTCGGCGTCGCGGGCCGGGCCGTAGTTGAGGGCGCGCTCGACGCAGGCGTCTTCGAAGCGGGCGAGGATGTCGGCGACCGGCTCATCGACCGTCGTCACACCGGCGACGGAAACCGGGCCGGGGATCACACGCACCTCGGAGGCCTTGTAGCGCCGGTCGTGGGATTGCCACAGCGAATCGGTGCCGTACCAGCGGAAGACGTCGCCATCTAACACCGGCACGAAGCCCACCGGCTTGGGGTGCTTGCGGCACAGCGTCGGGAACCAGGCGCAATCGGTGGCGGCGAACAGGGTCGTCTCGGCCTCGGGATAGGCGGAGACGAGCTTGGCGATGGCTTCTTCGGGGTCTTCGGCGTCGGCAATGGCGGGGAAGAGGGTTTCGATCTGGCCGGACTGGGTCGGCGAGAGCCGGGCCTCGGCGCGCTGCAGCAGATCGTGGAAGCGGTCCACCCAAGATTCGTCCGTCCAGGGGTACAGCAATTCAGCGTATCGACGCAGCACTTGGGCATATGTCATCTTGTCGAGGTCGCCGAAGTAGGGTTTGGCGGTCTTCGACAGCGCCTCGATGATCTCATCGCGGCGCTCGGCCACTTGCTCCGCATCGCCCGCAACTTCAAGCAGCAGTCGCTCAGCGCGCGCGGCGTCGTTGTCGATCTCGTAGATGTCGGCCAACAGGTGGCTGAGGCCCGATGTCATGCCTCCCTTGGAAGCCCCGGAACCGACCCAGCCACCGGCGTCCTCAGGATCGACGCCCGGGGTTTCGACCAATAGCTGCTTGACGTCGGGGTTGGTGTTGGCCTCCTTCGCCGTCATCGCCGCGGTGCCGACGAACACGCCATCGAGCGGCATCAGCTCGCGGCCATATTTGAGGGCCCACTCGCCGGAGAGGTAGTCGGCGGCACGCTCGGGGGTGCCGATGCCGCCGCCGCCGGTCAACACCAGGTGCGGCACCTTGCGGATCTCGGCATAGGTGTCGAGCAGCATGGCGTCGAGGTCGTCCCACGAGTGGTGGCCGCCAGCGTGGCCATCCTCGATCTGAATGATGATCGGGATTTCGGGCACGGCCTTGGCGATGTCGATGACCTGGGAGATCTGGGAGGCGGTTCCGGGCTTGAAGGCGATGTAGGCGAAGCCGTCCTTGTGGAGCTTGCGGACCAGCTCGGGGCCCTCGTCGGGTTCGGGGATTCCGGCGGAGATTGTTACGCCGTCGAGGCGGGCACCGTTGGCCCGCGCGCGGGGAACGGCGTTGTTGGAGCCGAATTGCAGGTTCCACTGGTAGCGGTCGAAGAACATGACGTTGAACTCGGCCGCCCGGCCCGGCTCCAAGAGCTCGTTGAGCTTGGCCAGGTTGGTCTTCAGGAGCGGCTCGGTGACCTGCCCGCCGCCGGCGAGCTCGGCCCAGTATCCGGCGTTGGCTGCGGCCGCGACGATCTCGGGTTCGGCGGTGGTCGGCGTCATACCGGCCAGCATGATCGGAGAGCGCCCGGTGAGCCTGGTGAACGCGGTCTGGGCCACCTTGCGCCCGTCGATCTCCACGACCTCGGGGATCCACTTGCGCCAATCCGGCCCGGCGTCGATGCTGCCGGGGAACTTAGCCTTCTCAAAGTCGGTGCGCGACCCCAGGTTGAGCACAGCGGTGCCCGAACCTGCGCAAACCGAGGCGGTCACCTTGGCAATCACGGAGCCCGGCCCGCAATCCACAAGCACCTTTACCCCGTTTGCCACCGTCTCGTGGACGGCCTTGGGCCAGTCCACCGGATCGATCAGGACGGCCTTGGCCAGGCGCGTCGCGGTCTCGACGTCCAAGCCGCAGGCCTTAGCCCACGCGCCCACCTGCTCGACGGCAGGGGCCAGAAGCTCGGAGTGGAAGGGCGCGGAGACGTCGAGGTATTCGACGGCCAGGGTGGGCACTTGGCCGCCGGTGAGTTTGGCATCGCGGGCCTTGGCCATGCGCTCGACGGCGGCGTTGGCGGCCTGTTCGAAGGCGGCCAGCTCGTCGGGGCGGCCCGAAAGTACGAAGGAGTGGGAGTCGTTGCGCACCTTGAAAGCGATGGAGGTACCCGCGATGAGCTTTTCGATGGCCTTGGCGGGCAGGCCGCGCACGGAAACCATCGGGGAGGTGTCGAGGGTGCGGCCGATGCCAAGGCGGCGGGTGGTCTGGGCGGCGGCGACGCCGATCAGACGGGCGATGGCGAGCAGCTCGTCGGCCTCGATCTTCTCGTTGACCAGGGCGGCGGCGAGCACGCCCTGCGAGTGGCCGATGGCCGGGCGCATCCCCGACTCGTACATGTCGATGAGCTTGCGGTTGCGGCCGTCGCGCTTGGGGGAAACCGGGCGGGCCGACAGGTCGTAGACGCCCTCGGCCTGGAGCGCGAGCAGCAAGGCGTACTGGGCGAGGAAGATGCCGGGGACGGAAACCGCGGCGTCGGCGTCCTGGTGGGGGGAACCGGGGTTTTCGCCGAGCAGGCGGACGTTGGTGGGCGCGGCCGTCAGCAATTCAGCGGCGACGGGAGCGGTGCGGCGCTCAGCCTCGGCGAGGGTCTGCTGGAGGGCGTCGAGGATCTCCCCGGACGCGAACTCGTTCACTGTCTTGCGCCAGGGCGTCGCCTGACCGGCGAACACGAGCGCAAACGGCTGATTAGCAAGGCTAGACAGGGGCGTGTCTAGCGCGGAAGAGGCTGCGTTGTCGAATATAACCACAGTTCCGGGACTCTACGCAGACCGCCTGGAGAGCACCAAATCGTCCCGGATGCTGATACAAAAAATCGAGATTTTCCCGCGTTTGAGCGTCTCAGGGCATGGACAGCTTTTCGTTGGTTTTCGATATTATCTCGGCAGCCCAGTTTCGTCATCCCGCGCGTTGTCGCGGGATCTCACCGGTCGTGCTTGAGCAGGTACTTGTTCGACACCACCTTGAAGGAAGCCTCTGCGTGTTGGCCGTCGGGGAGAACCACCTCGCTCGCAGTACTTGAGCGCCAGACGATGCCCTCGGCCTTGGCCGATGGGTTTACCTTGGAGCGCAGTTCGTCGGCTTGCTCTAGCGCCTGGTCGACGCTGGTTGGGATCGGCAGGTTCAGCACCGGAACCGACATCTCGACGGCAAACTCGGGCCACTGGGTGCGCGGCAACCGCCGACCGTCGGCGATGAAGTTGAATGCCGCGAAGTTCACGCCCTTGACGCGCAGCGGATTTCCCTGGATTTTCTCGCCGTAGGTTTCGCCCTGGATGGCCACCTGCTGGGCACCGGAATCGGCTAGCCAATCGCGCAGCTTGCGTTCGACGTCGTACTTGGAGGCCATCTGCCACAGCGCGTTATCGGGGTTTTCGACGATCGCCCAGTTGTGCCCGGCCACATGGAAACCGTCTCTATCAAGGGAAAACGTGGTGGACGTTCCGTCGATCTTCTCGGTGGCGATCCACGAATCGTCCATCACGGCGAGAATCTGGGCGATGTTTTGCACCCGCTCCTCGTCCGTCTTGGAAACGCGGGCGGGAAAGGGCGCGAGCTCCCCGGCCATGGATACCGGAACCGGCGGCTCCCACAGCACGATGCCGAGCTGATCGGTCAGATCAGTGCCGACGGGAACGCTCGCCAAATCCGGCAGCTCGGGAAAGTCGGTGGTGTTGAACTGGTCGATCCGGTAGACGATTGGTCGCGCCGGATCACCGGGGAGCACCGGCTCGTCTACCGAATCGAAGACGGGGAGATCGTCATCCTGGCCGCCCGCTTCCACTACGAGAAGTAGCTACCGCACGAACCGCGTCTCCCCTACCCATTCGAGGTAGTGGATCGGGCACA
>JAISTE010000017.1 GCA_031272825.1 Propionibacteriaceae bacterium
CAGGCGGCGGCCAGGGCCGGGCCGACCTTGCGGGTAGCCTTGGCAAAGGGGACATTCCCGGGGCTGATGAACAGGCAGGGGCCGACGGGATGCTTGGAGACCAGCATGTGTCCGGTGCCCTCGGGGTTCCAGCCGTAGCGCCCGTTGATCCGTACGGCCTCTTCGGCGAACCAGCGCAGGAACTCGCCGCCGTAGGTGACCTCGCCGGAGGCCTCGTTGAGCGGCTTACCCATCTCGATGGTCATGAGCAGGGATAGCTCCTCGCGGCGGTCTTGCACGATCTCCCAGGCCCGGCGCAGTATCTCGCCGCGCACCCGCGGTGCGGTCTTGGCCCAACCCTCCTGGGCGGCTACCGCCGCGTCCAATGCCCGACGTCCGTCATCCGGCCCGGCCGAAGAGCAATCCACCAGCTTCTCCCCCGTCGCCGGATCTTCAACGACGAACGTCTCAGCGGTTTTCTCCCACTTTCCGTTGATGAACAACCCTGTCGGGATCGATTCCAAGAGCGCTGCTTGCGTGATGGCCATGGTTCTCCTATCGCGAAATCCGCATTGACTACGTTGGATCCCAACATACCCCGGGTTCGCCGAGCGTCCAAGTTCAGCGATAACCCAGCTCTCTAAAGGCCTCCAGCGAGGCGATGGCCGATTCCTCGTCCAACACCTCGATCACGAACCCGTTCTGGCCCAAAACCCAGTCGCCAACCTGCGCGCCCGGATGGTAGATCAGCGAGTAGGGCCTCTCCATCCCGGCCAGCTTGGCCGTCGGAATGGGACCGGCGAATACCGACTCGATCTTGGTTGGAATGCTCACGCACATTGGTATATCTCCAATCCCATCTCGCCCGGGGCTGCCTGAGCGCACGGCAGGCAGGGGTCGGCGGCCCTGATGGCCTCCTCGAATCGCAAAGTGTTCTCCAATCCCTCGCATGCCGCAACATTGGTCAGCATTTGGGCTAGCCAGTACTCGTTTTGGGCGGTGGGGGTGAGGATTTGAGCGCTCTCTACTTTCCCGCCTGCCACCTCGTATTGGTGTACGAGCAGCCCGCGTGCGCCGTCGATCCAGCCGACACCGATACCGCTCGGATACTCGATTTCTTGGTTCGACGGAACCGGGTCAGGCATTCGCTTCAAGATCAGAACCGCCGCCTCCACCGCGTGCAGAACGGCGAGTGCTCTGGCCGCCCCGGCGCTGGATCGCTCCTTCAACCATTGCTCTTGCAGCTCGGCGGCTCTGGGAGTGCGGTAGATGCCCACCCTGGCCTGCGCGATCGGGCCGACACGGTAGTGGCCCTGCCTGCCGTACTTCGCCAGCCGCGGCCTCGGCGATGGGCTGCCCGGATCGGTTTCGACGACGGCCTGGGCCCAGAAATCCCGCTCGATTTCGGCGAGCAGCTGCCCGGCCTGAGAGCGCGCACGCAGCCTGGAGCCCAGCGGGTCGAGAAAACCATCGGCATCCACAAGTGCGAAGTCACAGCCCGTGAACGGGTCGTATTGCCACTTATCGTCGAGGGATTCGCTAAAGAGCCGGACGGCAGCTTCCTGGGCGTCCTTGGCCAAGCCCAGCGCTTCTTGAGCTTTTACTCTATCCACGCCAACCGCGACCCCACCCGGCGCCGCCGTGATCGGAAAGTGCCCGGGCGATCCGGCGGCCGCCTGGGCTGCCAGGCCGAACCTGCGCAGCGCCATCGCCGCCTCGATGTCGGTGTTCAGCAAGGTAGTGGCGTTCGTCACCGCGACCGATCCGTAGTGCAATAGCCGACGGGCGCGCGCGGCATCCTGCGGAACCGTTAGGCCCGCCAACATCTCCAGCGCCGCGACCCCGGCCAGGTGATGTGCCGCCGGGCACGCGCCGCAAATGCGCTCGACCAGCTTGGGTACTTCACTCACTGGGCGCCCAGCGAGAGAGGCGTCGATGCGGGGGAAATCGGATAAATCAAACCTCGCACCGCGAGGGGAAACGATTATGCGCGCGCCGACGCCCTCGACAAGCTGGTCAACATCGAGCCGCATACTGCCTCCCGGTTCGCCAGTCTAAGAGCCCTGCATGCCTTCCCGTAAGCTGCTCCGCGCCCGATAGCACGAGCGTCCCCGCTATATCCGTTCCGTGCGAGATCCCCAAACACCCTCCTAGACTGTGCCCATGCATGAACTGGGGCTCTTGCAGCCGGTGGTACGCAACGTCGGTGCCGCCGCCGAGCGGGCGGGCGGCAAGCGGGTGGCGTCCGTCGGTCTGCGGGTGGGAGCCCGCACCGGCACGGAACTCGACGCCCTGACCGCCGCCTGGCCGCTGGCTACCGCCGGAACCCTGCTTGAGGGTGCCGCGCTGGACGTCGATTGGGTTGAAGCCGCGATCTGGTGCCCCGGTTGCCGCAGCGAAGTCAAGATAGACCAGTTCTACGCCCTGCGCTGCCCGGCCTGCGGCACGCCGTCGGGAGCGCTCGTACGTGGGAACGAGTTCGAGATCGTGTACGCCGAGACGCTCGATTGACGTAGATGTTGCGGCGCGGGAGGGACGGGTTGTTGATTCCATCAATTCTCCAACCAGCGCCTCAAGACCTGCGCGGCACGCTTAGCGGCTTGCGGAATCGCCCGTTCGACGGCGTCACTCAAGCCCACCTGCAAATCAACCACTCCCGGTACGACGCCCACAACCACCACCTCTTTCGGCTCCCGGCCCAGCAGCCGCGCGGCGGAAAGAACATCGAGCATCCCTACTTGGTGCGGGGAGACCTTTTGAGACAGGAGCCTGGGGATCTGGTCGCCCTCAACTACCTTTATCTGACCGGGTTCTTCCCCCGCGACGGCGTCCAAGATGAGCAGCCGCTGGGCGTCCTCGACAATCTCCAGCAGTGCCATTCCGCCGGTGCCGCCATCGACAAATGTGACAGTTCTGTGGTTGGGAGGTTCGATGTGTGGGCGGCACATGTCAGAACCGGTTGAGGAGGATTCGGATGCCGGGAGCCGCACATCCAACCCCACAGTGCCGTCGGCTGGCCGCCCCAGCTCATCCAACAAACGCAGCCCAACCCCGTCGTCTCCCATGATCGGGTTTCCGACCCCCAGAACCGTGATTCCCAAGATCTACTCCACTGCCGGGGCGTCTTCGGGGCGTGAGCCGCGGCGCATCCAGACCCCGCCGTTGATCATGGCCGAGAGGCCCCCGTGGCGCTCCAACGAATCGGCGCGCACCGCCAGGTAGACGTGCATCACCACGAAGCACCACAGGCCGAACATCAACATGGCGTGGAAGAGCCGAACGGCCGGAATGCCGACGAGATGCACAGGCAAGGCGATGAAGGCCCAGAAAGGATTGTCTTGGTGGTAGAGCGCGTAGAGCGAAAAGCCGGTGAGCATCTGCACCCCGCAGGCCACGTACAGGGCCGAGTAGGCGAGCTGCTGCAACGGGTTGTGCCCGAGGTACAGAGGCTCTTCGCGGGAGATGAACAGGTAGTACTTGACGATCTTGCCCAGGTTCTGCACATCGCGCTTTCGCTTCAGCGGCCAGAACTGCGAGGCACGCAGATGGGCATCCCTGGAAGTCAGGGCGGTAAATACCCGGGTCGCGCCCAAGATCACCCACAGGAATGCGGCGGTGAAGTGAATGAACCGCACCCAGCCCATCAAGAAGATGCCCGTGCCCTCCCCCGAGTAGGCCTCGGGGCCGAAGAAGGGATCCATGATCAGATACCCGGTGCAGCTGAGAATAAAGATGAGGGCGACGTTGGCCCAGTGCTGGTAGCGCAAGGAGATCGACCACAGGTTCACGCGCGCCCAGTCGGCTGGGCCGGTGGACGCCACCCTAGTGCCGTTGTCGACGCCCACGGTTATGAACCCCTGAACCCTGAACTCCCCAACCTTGTCGCCGTCTACCGGTGCCGTGGCGACGGCCAGCGTCCGCCAGCCGTGACGCAGGGCCCAGTCGGCGTTGCGGCGGATGAGAGATTTGCCTTCCGGCCCGAGCTTGGCCTGGTTCAGCACAGCATCCACCGGCCCGCGCATGACCACCAGATCCTGCGGTTCCCCCGGGCACAGCTCGTAGCCGCGAACCCTGGAGATCTGCCAGCGCTGCTTGTCGGAGACCGGGTCGACATCCCCTGGTTCGACGTAGGCGGGCGGAACCGTCGGATGCTGGGTGGCGAGCGCCGCGCTAGCGGCCTGATCCAGCAAGTCGGTCGAGCCAGGCACCGACGCCGCGGCCAGCGCCATCACCCGGCCTTCGGAGAGCTTGCCCAGCGAGTAGGCCTCGCCTACCACCAGCCGTTCGGATTCAGTGATCGTGCCCGGGAGGGGCGGGCTGGCGTGCGCGGGATCGGAAGAATGAGTATCGACGCTCATGAGGCGACCGCCGTTTCAATCCCATCGGCGTCGAACACGTGTACCGCGCACGACATGCACGGGTCGAACGAGTGGATCGTGCGCAGCGGCTCCAGTGGCTGCGCCGGGTCAACCAAGGGATGTTTGCCGTTGCCAGCCAGGGATTCTTCGTATGGGCCCTGCTTGCCCGCGGCGTCGCGGCCTCCGGCGAGCCAGGTCGTCGGCACGACGCACTGGTAGCGCTCGATGTGCCCGTTCTTGATAGAGACCCAGTGTGAGAGATTGCCGCGGGCGACCTCGACGAAGGAGTATCCAGAGCATTCGTACTCCCAGGAGGACGGATCCCACTTGGTCGCGTCGAACACGTCGATATCACCGTTCTTGATATTGGCGACGAACGCGGGGAAGGTGTGCTCGGCCAGCAGCTCTGCGGAGGTCAAACACTCGACGGCCCGAGCCAGCGTCCTGCCCGCCGTGGAGTTGATCTGCGGCAGCGAGATACCGAGGGTCTTGACGGCTGAATCGACGATCTCCACCGTGCGCGGATGCCCTTGTGCGTAGGCCATTACGACGCGCGCGACCGGTCCGACCTGCACCACATTTCCGTCGTAGCGCGGGGCCTTGCACCACGTGTATTCCTTGGTTCCGGCCAGCCACTTGTACGGCGGCTTCGGGCCGGTGTATTCGACCTCGGTCTCCCCCACCGCCGGGGCGAGCGAGGTGCCGCCGTCGGAGTACTTGTACCAGGCCGAGGCGATGTCCTCGGTGATCTTCGCCGGGTCGAACTCGAGCACGTTGCTGAAGTCGTTGTTCAAGATCACGCCGGGTTTTACGGCGTAGTGGCCCGTGGCGTCGACCCTGGCGGTGCGCGGATCCCCGGCGAATGTAGCCCCGGCCATGCCGACCGCCAGGTAGTTGGGCTGGGCCGCGCCGATGTCGAAGTAGTCCTTGTAGACGCCCGCGATGGCCAGCGCATCGGGAACGTAACAGTCACGGACGAAGGCGAGTGTTTCGTCGACCCAAACCTTGATCTGGTCGATCTGCACCTGGTTCACCGATTCGGAGCGGTTCTGGTCGATGGTGCAGGCCATGCCGCCGACAAGGAAGTTCGGGTGTGGATTCTTGCCGCCGAAGACGGTGTTGATGCGGATCATGGAGCGCTGGAAGTCCAGGGCGTCCAGGTAGTGGGCGACGGCCATGAGGTCGGCCTCGGGAGGAAGCCGGTAGTCGGGGTGTGTCCAGTAGCCGCCGGAGAAGATGGAGAGCTGCCCCGAATCCAAAATGCCCTGGACGGTGTCGCGCACCTCGCTCATGCGCTCTACCGTGTTGCCCTTCCACTTCGAGCCGATCTGCCCCGCGAAGGCCACGGCTTTGGCCGGATCTCCTTTTGCCGCGTTGGCGACGTTCACGAAGTCGAGCGCGTGCAGATGGTAGAAGTGGATGACGTGGTCTTGAACCTCCTGGGAGGCCAGCACCATGTCGCGGATGAGCTTTGCCTGCGCCGGAGGGTTGGAGCCGATGGCGTTCTCGACCGCGTTGACGGAGGCGATCGCGTGGACGGACGTGCACACCCCGCAGATGCGCTGGGCGAAGGCCCAGGCATCCCTCGGATCGCGCCCAACCAAGATCTGCTCCAGGCCGCGCCACTGGGTGGTCTCTGACCAGGCCGTCTTTATCTGTTTGTTCTCGTGTTCGAGTTCGATGCGCAGATGCCCCTCGATGCGGGTCAACGGGTCTATTACTAGCTGTTCGGCCATCACTTGCTCCCTGTTTCTTCGCTGCGGCCATCACTTGGTTTGTTCTCCTCGGAGTATGTGGCCCGTTTCGGCGTCGGCATTCCCAGCAGCGCGGGCTCGGACTTTTCGGCCTTCTTGGCGGAGGCATTGCGCGCGGCGGTGAGCCCGGCGTGGGCGGCCACCCCGGCGACCGTCAGCCCAAGGGCCGACCAGCCGATGGTTTCAGCGCTTGCCTCGACGCCGAACCCGGCAACGTCGGGCAGCGTTTGGTAGAACGGGGTGAAGCGGTCGAAGAAGAACTTTTCGGTGCAGCCGATGCACGGGTGCCCGGCACCAATCGGCCAGGAGGTGTGCAGGTTCCACTGCACGATCGGGCAGGGGGCGAAGGTTGAGGGCCCCTTGCAGCCCATCTCGTACAGGCACCAGCCGTTGCGGGCACCCTCGTCGTCGAAGGAGCGCACGTACTGCCCGGCGTCGAAGTGCGGGCGCTTGGGGCAAGAATCGTGGATGCGCTGATCGTAGGCGAACAGCGGACGTCCTTCTCCATCCAGCCTGGGCAGGGACAGATCGTGGGCCAGCAGGTAGGCGATGGCTGCGGTGATCACCTCCCCGATCGGTGGGCATCCGGCGATATTCACCACCGGCTTATCACGGATTATCTGATCGACGCCCTTGGCCCCGGTCGGATTGGGGTTGGAGGCCTGCACCGAGCCCCAGACCGCGCAGGCGCCGACGGCCAGGATCGCGAGCGCGTTTTCGGCTGAATCGCGCAGCACCTGTTCGGCGCTCTCGCCGCCGATGGTGCAGTAGATGCCGCCGTCGTTTACCGGGATTGAACCGTTGACGACCAGGATGTGCGGCTCCTTGTTGGTTTGGGCGAGCACCTGGTTGGCGGCATCTCCGGAGGCGGCCATCACCAGCTCGTTGTAGTCCACCGAGAGCAGTTTCAGCACCACCTCTTCGACGGTGGTTCCGCCAGAGCGCAGCGTCGATTCCATGCAGCCGGTGCACTCCTGGAGTTGTAGCCACACGACCTTGGGCTTTTCGACGGCTTCTAGTTTTTCGGCGATTTTGGCGGCCGTCGCGGGGGTTGTACCTGCCGCGCCGCCGAGGGAATAGATGGCGGCGAGCGAGCCGCAGAAGGCCAGGAAGTCGCGGCGCGACACGCCGGCTTTGGCAAGGTTTTCTCCGAGTGTGGGCTCGGTCCACTGTGAGTCCATAACGCTCCTGATCTAGGTCGGCGTCAGAGCCGATCTGTGGGGCAAGCACGCGTTTGGATTACCCAGCGCCGCGCGCTTTTCGCACATGCTAGCAAGGCGTCGAGAGTTTCGACAGGGGCAAAATCCCGACGGGCGGACGGAAAATGAGCCCTCCGCTCAGTCCACGGGCTGAGATTTGCGCCCTGACGATGCTCGATTTGACGGCTTTGTCCGCCCGATCTTGCAAACTTTGCCCTCATCGCGCGAAGCCAGATAGCACATTTTTCGGCCTCGTGCAGCGATTTTCCTGGGGATAACTTTGGTGCGCATGTCAAGTCGAGTCAGCCCGTCCGGGACTTTCGGCCCAACGCTTGGGCCTACCAGGGCCTGAGCAAAATTCACATGTTTTCCACAAGAGATTTCACCCATATCACCTTGTGATTCGCCATTTGGCCGGAAAAGAATTTTTTTGTCCCCCAAGTTGCACACAACCTTGTGCCCACCCCTTTGAGCGTGTTTTGGCGGTTACGCACAGGGCCTGTGGATAACTTTGTGCGGAAGTCCGTTGCCGTCCGGGCCGACCTCGGGTATTTTTTCTCGGGAGAACCGACAGACCGTTGAGGGGTCGGCAGAAATTGTCTGAAGCGGTCTGTATGTTCGGAGCATGTTCACTGTGGGGAGGCTTGCATGTCGATTGCACCGTTGATGCCGTATGCCGATGAGGACTACCAATCGGATCGGGTGCCGCCCCAGGACGTCGGCGCGGAGCAGTCCGTTTTGGGCTGCATGATGCTGAGCCAGGAGGCTATCTCCGACGTCTCGTCCATCCTCAAGCCCGGGGATTTCTACCGCCCCGCCCACGAGCAGATCTATCTCGCGATCGTCGACTTGTTCGGCCACGGCGAGCCGGTGGACGCCATCACCGTGGCCAACGAGCTCACGAAGCGCGGCGAGCTGGCGAAGGTCGGCGGGCACATCTATATCCACGAGCTATTAGAGACGGTCTCGATCGCCTCAAACGCCTCCTACTACGCCGAGATCGTCCACGAGAAGGCGACGCTGCGCCAGCTGCTGACGGCCTCTACCCACATTGCCCAGTCGTGCTACTCCGAGCGCGGCGACGTCTCCGACATCGTTGACGAGGCGCAGCAGGCGATCTTTTCCGTCGGCGAATCTGAGAACCGCGACGAGCTGCAGCCCTTGTCCGATCTCATGTTCACCACGATGGAGGAGATGGAGAACCTGTCGAAGAACGGGAACCGCACCGGCATCCCCACCGGGTTCACCGATCTCGACGAGCTCACCAACGGCCTGCAGCCCGGCCAGATGATCATCATCGCCGCCCGCCCCTCCATCGGAAAGTCGACGCTGGGGTTGGATTTCGCCCGCAACGCGGCAATCCACAACAACCTGTGCACCGCGTTCTTCTCCCTGGAGATGACGAAGTCCGAGATCGTGATGAAGCTGCTCTCGGCCGAGGCTCAGATCTCCCTGGGCTCGATCCGCAAGGGCATGTTGGACGGCGATCACTGGCAGCGTCTGGCGCAGGTCTCTTCGAAGGTCTCGCAGGCCCCGCTGTACATCGACGATTCGCCGAACCTGACGATGATGGAGATCCGGGCCAAGGCCAGGAGGCTGAAGCAGCAGCACGATCTGAAGTTGGTCGTCGTCGACTATCTGCAGCTGCTCTCTTCGGGTAAGAAGGTGGAATCGCGCCAGGTGGAGGTCTCCGAGTTCTCCCGCCAGATGAAGCTGCTGGCCAAGGAGCTGCAGGTTCCGGTCATCGCTCTCTCCCAGCTCAACCGCGGGCCGGAGCAGCAGGGCACGGTCACGCGCCGCAACGGCGAGGGCGAGGCGCAGAAGGTGCTGCCGCCGCCGAAACTGTCCCACCTGCGCGAGTCCGGTTCGCTGGAACAGGACGCTGACATCGTCATCTTGCTGCACCGCGAGGACTTCTACGACAAGAATCAGCGCCCCGGCGAGGCCGACCTGATCTTGGCCAAGCATCGCAACGGACCGACGGCCACGATCACCGTCACCTTCCAGGGCCACTACTCGCGTTTCCACGACATGGCCAAGAGCGGGTAGCCCAAAATCCGACACGGTACCTAAGGACTAGGAAAAAGGTGCGAGACTTCTGCGCAGAGGAAAAGGAGTCATCGTGGCCAACCCGTTTTTCAAGGTCATCCGTTCAGTGCTGCTGTGGGCAGCCGGAAACCAGACGTGCAAGAACATCGTCTCGAAGCTGCCCTTCACAAAACCCGTAGTCAAGCGCTTCATCTCGGGCGAGAGCGTCGAGGACGCGCTGGCGGTCATCGCCGAGCTCAAGGCTAAGGGCATCCGCACGACCATCGATTTCCTGGGCGAGGACACCACGGACGTCGATCAGGCCTACGTGGTTCGCGACGCCTACCTGGAGTTGCTGGACAAGCTGGTCGAGCGCGGTCTCATCGATTCTTGCGAGGTCTCCATCAAGCTGACGGCTCTGGGTGCCGGGCTTCCGAACGGCGAGGAGATCGCGTTTTCGGTGGCCGAGTCCATCGTCAAGGCGGCGAACGAGGCTGGCACTACCGCGACCGTCGATATGGAAGACCACACAGTCACCGACTTCACACTCGGCATCGTCAAGCGGTTGCGTGAGCAGTACCCGTCGACGGGCACGGTCTTGCAGGCCTACCTCTTCCGCACGGTGGACGACGCGAAGGACTTCTCCGGCCCCGGTTCGCGCATCCGCCTGTGCAAGGGCGCTTACAAGGAGCCCGCAACAGTCGCCTACCAGGAGAAAGCCGACGTCGACGCCGCCTATCTCAAGGCCCTGCAGGTTCTGATCGACGGCCAGGGCAGGCCCATGGTCGCCTCCCACGATCCAGCGATCATCTCTTCAGCCATCGAGGCCTTCGAAAAGTCGGGCCGCGACAAGGACTCCTACGAGTTCCAGATGCTCTACGGTATTCGCACCGACGCCCAGGAGAAGCTCGCCCAGGACGGCTACAACATGACGGTGTACGTGCCCTACGGCACCGAGTGGTGGGGCTACTTCGTTAGGCGCCTGGCTGAGCGCCCGGCCAATCTGTTGTTCTTCTTGCGCGCCCTCGTGGGCAAGTGATTTCGCCTGACGGCCGCTGCAGCGTCCCCGGGCTTGACCCCGTCCCCGGATCCGATCCGGGGCGGTAACAGAAACCGCGCTGTAATCCCTTACTGATTGAGTAACGCCGTGCGCTTCAAGCTTTATGTGATCGCCGCGGGCATCCTGTTCGGCACCACCGGCACCGCTCAGGCGTTTGCGCCTGCCACGGCTTCCTCGCTGTCCATCGGCTCCGCACGCTTGGGATTCGGGGGGCTGCTCCTGGCGGCGGTAGGCCTAGCGGTGTTCTTGGCCAAACACCGGACGGCGGAGAATGAACCTGCGCAGCCCAGCCTTGCGCCGCTGGAACGAATGAAGCTCGCCTGGCCCGCTCTCGTCGCGCTGTTGTTGGGCGCGTGCTCGGTGATGGGCTACCAGGCCACGTTCTTCGCCGGAACCAGAGCCAACGGCGTCGCTGTGGGAACGGTGTTGGCCATCGGCTCCTCGCCGATGTTCGCCGGGCTGTTCGAGTGGATCGTGCTCAAGGTGCGGCCCACGCTGCTGTGGCTGGTTCTGACTCTGGTTGGTATCGGGGGCGTCTATCTGCTTTCAGCTACCGGCATCACACCCGAGCGCTTCGACCCCCTGGGGGTAGCCGCATCACTGGGAGCGGGCGCCTCCTATGCCGCCTACACGGTGTGCATGAGGGTGTTGCTGGAGCGCGGCTGGGAATCACTCCAGGCGGTGAGCGCCATGCTGGGCATCGGCGCGATTCTGGCCTTTGGCGTATTGGCAAGCACGGACACCTCCTGGCTAACTCAAGTGCGGGGAATCGCCGTCATCTCCTGGCTGGCGGTGGTGACGGTCGTCGTCACCTACATTCTCAACGCGCGCGGCCTGTCGGGCACCAGCGCGGCCATGACCGCGACGCTCACCTTGGCCGAGCCCGCCACCGCCTCGACCCTGGGAATAGTGATCCTGCACGAAAGCATCGGCCTGCCCGGAATCGCGGGCATGGCGCTGGTAGTGGGCTCAGTGCTGGGGCTCGGGCTGGGAGCGAGCTCAGCGCCTGCGCGAGAACAAGCCTGAGTGAGGACGGCCCGAGCCCGTCGAAAGAAAACATAGAAGATGGGCGACGCCGAGCCCTGCGGGGTACCGTTACGGGGCCGAATCGGGATCCATTGTCACGTTGTTGAAGGGCATGTAGTCGGAGATCACCGGGAAAACCCACTTCATTAGCACGAAGACCACAGCGCAGAACAGGAGCAGCGCCAAGATGACCTTCAGCCATTTCGGGCCGGGAAGGGCCCGCCAGATCAGACCATAGATCGACAGCCTCATTCGGCCACCTCCAGATACTCGGCTTTGACGCCCTGCTTGTAATCGCTGGTATCTACCAGCTTCGCCCACTGCACGTAGCGCTCTCGGGAGCTGAACTCGGGGTGACAGCTAGTCATCGTCATGACCGCCTCGGTTGCGGTCTCCCTCGGATGGTTCGGCACCGGGGCGACGACCTGCACCTGGTCGGGGGTGACGACCGTGTGGTCGTATATCTGGTAGATGAACCACTTTTCGCCGTTGGTGACGATCACGTAGTCGCCGTTCTTCAGCGTCGCGATCTTGTTGAACGGGGCTCCCCAGGTGGTGCGATGCCCGGCGACGGCGAAGTTGCCGACCTCGCCCATGTCGGCGATGTCCATGTCGTCCCACTTGCCGCCCGAGTAGTGCCCGGGGCCCTTGCGCAGGATGTCTAGGGAAACGCCCTCGTAGATGGGCTTTACCCAGTTCTTGCCAAAGCGCGGCACGTAGATCAGGCCGTATTTATCGCCGATATTCTTGGCTTTTGGCATTACGTAATTGGGGTCGTCAAAGTCTTGTGTCATCTGCTGGACGACATCGGCTTGTTCCGCGTTGCCCTCCAGATCCGTCCACCACAGCTCATAGGCGACGAACAAAAGCAAGAACATCCCCACCGTCACCAGCAGCTCGCCGATCAGGCCCAGGATCTCGCGCATCCAGCCGCCGAAGCCCAGCTTTTCCTTCGCCTGCTTCGGCTGAACGGGAACGGCCTGGGTTTCGCCCGTTTCTTCGTCCTCGGTAAACGCGCCGTAGAGCGTTCCCAACGCGCCCTCGTGCTCGGGTTCTGCAACGGGTACCTGGGCAAGGCCTGCGAAGATCGAATCCTGGGCCGGGCTGTATGCGGGGCCGGGTTGGTACTGGGGTTCGCTCGGCTCTGGCTGCGGCTGGAAATCGCGCTGCCACTCGGATTGAGGTTGAGTTAGTTCGGGTGCAGGGGGTTGGGATTCCGGGACGTCCTGCGATTGCACGATCTCTCCGGCGGCCTGTGTCTCGGGCTGGGGGTTGCTTTCTTGGGCAATCCCTAGCTCGCTGGGCTGAATCTCCTCGGGCTCGTTGGGATCGGGAGAGACAGGCTGCTCGTCGTGCGGTTCTTCATCCCGGGCTAGGAATCGCGCGCCGGAATCGGCGGGCGGCGTGTATCCGTCGTCATCGCTGATGTACCTCGGCAACGGCCCTCCTAGATATTTGGGTTCCCACTATTAGCCAACCCGTTAACCGCAGAGTCTAGCGAAGTATTCCAAGCGGCCCGGTGCCGTCTTGCGTGCCATCCCTACTACCTTGCCCACGCCGCACTCGCGCCCACTACATCGGGCACCAACTGGTGTCATGTTGGATTTCCTACCCCGTCATCCTGCTGGATTTTCTACCCCGTCATCCCGCTGGATTTCCTACCCCGTCATCCCGCGCGCAGTCGCGGGATCTCCACGCTCGCACTTCCACAGTAAAGAGATCCTATTCGTCGCTTCGCTCCTCGAGACCGGGGCGGGGACTGCGTCCCGCTGCGGTCTGCGACTACGCGCAGGATGACGAGTTGAGATACAGATGG
>JAISTE010000031.1 GCA_031272825.1 Propionibacteriaceae bacterium
ATCGAAGGCGCGCTTGCGTACGTCCCCGAAATTGCATCTGGCAGATCCTTCGCTGGTCTGCGCCATTCTCGGGGCGTCCTCCGAAAGGTTGCAAGGAGAGCTTTCGATGCTGGGTCAGGTTTTCGAGACGGCGGTGTTCCATGATCTGAGTGTCCTATCCCCGCTTGGTTCCCAGGTTCAGCACTACCGCGATTCCAACGGCCACGAAATTGATGCCGTCATCTCGCTAGCTGACGGACGCTGGGCGGCCATAGAGGCCAAGCTCGGCAGCCTGCAGATCCAACGAGGCGCCGCCTCACTCGCCTCCGCCGTCAAACAGATCGACACTCAAGCCATCGGAGAGCCTGCTTTCCTCCTTGTCCTCACGGGTACCGGCCCAACCTTGACCCTCGACAATGGGATCGTCACCTGCCCGCTTACCGCACTTGCCCCCTAAGCGCGTCACAGCTTTCACCAGCGCACCCCACCTCAGGAACTCTCCACCCAGAACCCCGTCCCCGGACTTGATCCGGGGCGGCCCCAACCTACTCCCTCCCGCCGCTCAAGTCCGAGGACGGGATCGCAGACTCACACGAGTACCCCTACCCGCACCATTAGACTTTGCCATCGGAAAGGACTGATTTGCGGCTGCGCTTCGACATCGCATATGACGGCACCGACTTTCATGGTTGGGCGGCACAGCCGCAGCTACGTACCGTCCAGGGGGAGCTCGAACACTGGCTTTCGCGAATCTTGCGGATGCAGGCCCAGCTCACCGTCGCCGGGAGAACCGACGCCGGGGTTCATGCTTCGGGGCAGGTGGCCCACCTGGACGTCGACGATTCGGTAAATCCCGAAGATCTGCACCGACGCCTAAACCGGGTTCTCCCCGAAGATCTAGTTATCACCGCACTTACGCAGGTACCCGACGCGTTCGACGCCCGTTTCTCGGCCATCTGGAGGAGGTACCGATTCTTGTTGTGCGACGGCCCGTGGGATCCGATGAACCGCAGCAAGACGGTGAAGGTACAGCACTTGGACGTCGAGGCTATGGGCCAAGCTGGGGAGAAGCTGCTGGGGCTGAATGATTTCACCGCGTTTTGCAAAGCCCGCGAGGGCGCGACAGCCATCCGAACCCTGCAATCGCTGACTGTCGCAAGGGTGAACGGTCTGATTGAGATCGAGGTGCAGGCCGACGCCTTTTGCCACTCGATGGTTCGCTCGCTCGTCGGCGCGCTAGTGCGGGTTGGCAAGGGTGAACGCCCCATAGATTGGCCGCAGTCGCTGCTGGATGCCCCCGAGCGCTCCTCCCAGATTCCGGTAATGCCCGCCAAGGGGCTAACCCTGATTGCCGTGGGCTACCCGCCCGACGAGCAGTTGGCCGAACGTGCCGAGCAGGCGCGAAACAGAAGAACGAAGGATTGCTGCTGATGGAACACTACTTCACCACCCCGACCGGCCCGGAGAACCGCCGCGAGATCAAGGCGCGCTTCTGGGATGAGGACTGGGAGTTCACCACGGCAGATGCCGTCTTCTCCAACACCCGTCTCGACCTGGGTACCTCGGTGCTGCTGCGCTCCTCCACTCCCCCGTCGGGTGCTGTGCGGCTGCTGGATTTGGGCTGCGGCTGGGGTGTGCTGGCGGTTGCGCTGGCCGTCGCCAATTCTCAAGCAAAGATCGATGCGGTCGACGTCAACGAGCGGGCCCTCGAACTCACCAGCGTAAACGCCGAGCGCTACCAGGTTTCAGAGCAGATCACGACGCTCACCCCGGATCAAGCCCCCAGCGAGCCGGTCTACGACGAAATCTGGTCCAACCCCCCGATTCGCATCGGCAAGGAGGCGCTGCATGAACTGCTCTTGAAGTGGCTGCCGCTGCTCAAGCCCAGCGGTGTAGCCCGCCTGGTCGTCTCCAAGAATCTAGGCGGCGATTCGCTGCAAGCCTGGTTGGTTGCCCAGGGCTATCCAACCGAGCGCGTGGCTTCAGCGAAGGGGTTCCGGGTGCTTGAGGTACACAAGAGCTAACGTAGGGCTCTTTCACTTCGTCATCCTGCGCGCAGTCGCAGGATCTCAGCAGGACTCAGCCCCCGCCCCAGCCTCAAGGAGCGAAGCGACGAATAGGATCTCTACGCAGCCCCACCATCAAGAAAATTCCCAGCTCTCCCCAACCCGAAGCTTCACTCGGTTCACAACCCCATTCACTTCTACTTCGGTATCCAAACCCAAGCGCGAGGTGATCCTCGCGCGGGTCACTTCCCCATCTTTCCATTCCATATCCAGGCTCGCGTTGCCCCTGACATTCAGACCGCGCAATTCCCCGCTTTGCCACGCGGGCGGCAGCGCCGGGAGCAGCCGGGTTTTGCCGCCATGAGATTGCACCAACGCTTCGACGGCCGCAGCCAGGAAGCCGAAGTTGCCGTCGATTTGGAAGGGCGGATGGGCGGCGAACAGGTTGGGGTAGAGCCCGCCCCGAAACTCGTCGACGTCCAGCGCGGGTCCACACGCCATCTCCAGCAGTTCCCCGACCAGCTCGCCGTCGCCCAGCCGCGCGGCCAGGCAGGCCTTCCAGGCGAGCGACCAGCCGGTGCCCTCCTTACCCCGGGCCTTGAGCGAGACGGCGGCGGCCCGGCGTTCGGCGTCGTTCATGGTGTCCAGCGGATAGAGGCCGACCAGGTGAGACAGGTGCCGGTGGTGGGGGTCGTCCTCGGGGTATTCCTCGTCCCATTCCAGGACTTGGCCGTGCGAGCCAATGCTTAGCGGGCGGAGCCTGGCCAGCGCGGTCTGAGCCTCGCCTGTGATCGAATCCTCTAGCCCCAGAGAGTCTGCCGCTTGTCCCACTGCCTCCAGCAGGGCCCTGCTCAGCGTCAGATCCATCGCCGAGGAGCGCGACAGCGCGATGCCGCCCGAATGACGGTTCTCCGGCGAGGTCGACGGGCTGGTACCCAGCTGACCGCTTGGCTCTTCTACCAGCCAATCTATGACGAACTCGCCAGCACCTTTCAGTAGCGGCCAGATGCGCTCCAAGTAGGCCTTATCAAGGGTGTACTTGTAGTCCTCCCACAGCTGCACGGTGAGCCATATTCCGCCGAACGGCCAGTCGGCCCAGCACGATTCGCCGTTCACCGGCAGCGCCCAGGCCCACAGGTCGGTGTTGTGATGGGCAACCCAACCCCGGCAGCCATACAGCTTGCGCGCGGTCGTCTTGCCGTGCTCCGCGAGGCGCTCCACCAGCTCAACCAGCGGCTCCAGGCACTCCGCCAGACCGACTTCCCGTGCCGCCCAGTAGTTCATCTCCGTGTTGATGTTGATGGTGTAGTCGCTTTGCCACGGCGGGGTCTGGCTTTCGTTCCAAATCCCTTGCAGGTTGGCCGGCGGGAATCCCGGGCGCGAGGACGCGATCAGCAGGTATTTGGCGTAGTCAAATAGGATTCGGGGGTTGAGCGCTTCGGTACCGGCCTGGTTGATCTTGAGGTACGAGCGGCCCATGAGTTCCTGGTGGCGTTGCTCGTGACGCTCTCGGGCAGCTTTCAGATCGACGTCTATCGCGGCGAAGCTCTTGGATTCGACACCCCAGTCCGAGTTCGTCGCCGAACGCAGAATCACGGCAACCTTGCTCGCCCCCGAGATATTGGTCTCATCGCCGACGGCCAGCGTTCCGTCGGTGATGAAATCTAGTTGGACGTCGGCCCTGAGGGCCTCCGAGGTTTCCGGGTCGCCGTACGTCACCGGGTTTTCTTTCCCGGCACGAGCCGGAGCGACGTCCTCGGGGAGGAGCAGCTTTAGGTTGAGAGTGGCGACGGCCTCAAGCCGGGTTTCCGTTTCGTTGGGATGGCCTTTGGGTAGGGAGAGATCCCGCGACTGCGCGCGGGATGACGAGGTGGGGGTAGCACAGGATGACGAGGTGGGGGAAACTCGGGATGGTGAGGTGGAGGAAGCGCAAGATGACGAGGTGGGGGTAGAAGAGCGGGAGATGACCGGGTGGGGTGAGGTTACCGAGATGCGCATGTCCAGCGGCTCGGCGAACGTCCAGGTGAAGCAAAGGGCGTCGAGATTGATGTCGGCCCAGGCGCAGCTTTGCATTGGGTTGTCGCTAAGCAAGTAATCCTCGGTGGCTTCGCCTCGGTCGAAATCCAGGAAGTGTTGGAAGCAGCTCAAGCGCTCAGCGCTCGTGCTCGGCTGGATGTCTACGTACAAATCGACCAGCGGCTGGTAGGCCTGTACCCAGTCGCCGCGCATCCTCGCCATCACCTGCTCGGCGGCCCGAGCATCACCGGCGGCCAGCAGGCGGCGAACCTCGGTCAGGAGCTTGGGCCCGGAATTTGGCCTGGTGGCGGCTGAGTCTTGAATATCCGCCGCACTTGAGTCCCACTCACTTGAACCCGTTATCTCGCTCAGTACCCGTGCTTCGCGGCCCGGCGTGCCCGACCAGGCAGTGGAATCGTTGACCTGGATTCGGGCCTGGGGGCCGCCGAAGAGCATCGCCCCCAGGTGTCCGTTTCCGATTGGGAAGGCCTCCGTCCACTGACTGGCCGGTTGCTCGCGATTGAGGAAGCTCACGCGGTGACGCTACTTGAGTTAGGCCGCCGCTACAACTTGCCCATCGCCGAAGTGATAGAGCGGGTTGGCGGTATCGAATGGCATGTCCTCGCGGGAGGCCTCCACCGCCGCCATGGAGGACGGCAGGTCGAAGGGCAGGCGGCCCTTGGGCGTCACCTTGCCGAAGATGGCGTCGGCGTAGGCCTGATCCGAGGTGCCGAAGGAGACCGTCAGCGCACCGGCGAGCTCGGGGATCGGGCCGAGGATGGCCGGGCGATCGAGGTAGACGTCGACGAGCGTGGGCACAGCCTCAGCAACCGAGCGAATGTGTTCGAGATCCTTTTCGGGGAACTCCAAAGATCCGGCGTGGAACATGGACTCGAAGCCGCCCGGGCGCGGCTCGAACGGGGCCTTGGTGCGGATGATGGCGACGTCGGCCTGGGAGGGATCGATCACCGGGCGCACGCCGGTGGGCAGCACCTGCGAGCTCATGCCCTCCAGGTAGACCTTGATACCGGGGGCGATGGGAAGGCGGGCGGCGCCCTCCTTGTTTTCCAGTACGACGACCGACTCCGATTGCGCCCTCATCCCGGCCTCGCGGAACTCATCGCAGCCGACGATCTGCTGGGCTGCCGTGGCGTCGACGAACGGATCGTCGAACAAGCCGAGCAAGAACTTTTCGTTCAGCAGGCGGCGGACGGATTCGTCGAGCCTGGCCTCGGGTACCTTGCCCGACTTCACCACGTCGATCAGCACCTCGACGCACATTTCCCCGCCGAACTGGTCGGCACCGGCGTACAGGGATTTGAGCAGACGCTCCTCGCGGCTAAGGTTCTCAACGCCCCAGGCCCGGGCCGGGAAGGGATCGCCCATCATCTCGACGTCGGTGAGCAGGCCCCAGTCGGTGCAGATGATTCCTTGGAAGCCAAGCTTTTCGCGCAGCAGGCCGGTCAGGACGTCGCGGTTGAAGCCGAATCCGACCTCTTCCCACTCGGTGCCGACGGGTTTACCGTAGTAGGGCATCATCTGCCGTACACCGGCGTCGATGGCGGCGAGGAAGGGCTTGAGGTGGTACTCCTGGTTGTTGCCGGGGTACACCTGGTCTTTGCCGTACTCGAAGTGGGGGTCTTCGCCGTCCTTTTGCGGGCCGCCGCCGGGGAAGTGTTTGGCCATCGCCGATACGGAGCCGGGCCCGAAGTGCTCTTGTTGCAGGCCCTTGATATAGGCGGCCCCGAGCTGGGAGGTGAGTTCGGCGTCCTCGCCGAAGGTGCCGTTGGTGCGGGCCCAGCGCGGCTCGGTGGCCAGGTCGATCTGCGGGTGCAGCGCCTCTCTCATTCCGACGGCCACGTACTCTTGGCGGGCGATGTCGGCGAAGTTCCGCACGGCCTCAGGGTCGTGCAGCGCGGCGAGACCGAGCGTTTCGGGCCACTGCGAGAAGGGTCCGGCCAGCATCGAGGTGAGGGGGTTGTCGGTGAAGGCGTGGCGGGGGTCGGAGGAGAAGGTGATCGGGATGCCCCAGCCGCTCTCCTTGGCGATCTGCTGGGCCTGGTTGTTGAACTCGGCGGCTTCCCTGGCTGTCGAGGCAGAGCCGGTGATGTTGAAGTGGTTCATCTTCCGCTTCTCGACCATGTCCCTCAGCGGTTCGATGCCCATGACGTCGTCGCCCTGTTCGAGGGTCGTGTAGCTGGTCATGGCCTGGAACATCAGCCCAGCCTTATCTTCCAGGCTCAGCCGCTGCAGCAGGTCTTCGGCTCGTTGCTCGGCTGGCAGGGAGGCGTCTTGATATGGGTACTGGTTCATCAACTATCCACTCCTTTGGCTTGATAGCGGGGGGGTACGGGCTCGAACCGAGCTCCCTCGTGGAGCACAGGCGAGATACGTACCGTGCGGTCAAAATCTATCGCATGCAAGAATTCACCGCAAGGAACGGCCCGAGCCCGGCAGGTGCGGTGCGCTGCCAGGCCCGGGCTGAGGTGGTTAGTTACGCGAGAACGCCGCGGACTTCGGCGGTGAGGTAGACGTGCTGGCCGAGGTAGGGCTTTATGTCGGTTGTAGTTGCGGGCAAATGGGCCACAACGAAGATTGTGGCAGATTGATTGGGAGCAAGAACCCCAGGCAACTCGAGCCCGACACTCGAAATCTTCGAGTATGGCACGTTTGCCGCCTCGGCATCGGCCGTCGTTGCTGTACCCGAACCGTTCCAGAGTTCACACTGGGGAGGGACTTTGCTGGGAGGCATTTGCGCGTTATAACCGGAGTAATTATTCCGAACACTGTCCACATAGGCGAGAAAAGCATAGTCAGCGGGATTCTTTCCCACGCCTTCATCGCTCTTCACATAGTACACATCAAATTCCAACAAGTTCAGCAGTTGCGAATCAGAAGCTTTGGCAGCTGACTGCTTCAGATATAGAGTGCTGTGCACACTGTCACTACCGCCCTGAGGGTTAGAAAACCCGAATTGAGAACATGCGCCAGATGTGCCGATTGCCAACCCCGAGCCGGTCGAATCAACTTCGATTGGAGCAACTGGGTTCTTATCAGGGTCAGAAATACTTGAAGAGGCGATCGCAGTGTCTACCCCCTTATGGCCAGGATCATTGTTGTAAATGGCTGTATGATCTACCGGCCCAATTCGCAGATTGAAGTCCCCGCCGACGATCATTCCGTCCCCGTCGGCGATAGATCCATATTCGTCATCGGTGGTGGCTGCCAGCGTCGTCCCGCAGGCCATGCAGATCGATAGAATGCCCGCCATGACCACCGCCCCTACGCGGCGCTTCACCGGCTTTTGCTCCTCCCAGATCGGCCCGTCTTCCAGTTCGCAGGCATAACGCTCTCCCTCAAGTTTCATTTCTCCCCCTACTTCACCGTGGTCATGACGCGGGCCATGAGGTGCGTCTTCCAGCCGTCTTTCGCAATCCAGTCGGCGTCTGATAGTTGATCCATCGTGGCCACGACGCTGACCCGGATGGTCTCCCCTGGTTTGACGTCTCCGAGGGCGACATTCTTCCAGGCATTGGGCCGCTGGCCGGTCGACAAGGCCTTGCCGCTTCCGTCGCCGCGCTCGCCCGGACTACTACCGGTCTTCCCGTCCCCATCCAAATCAGTTTCACAAACGCTCGGCGCCGTAAACGAAGGCGCCGGTGCGGGGCTGGCGTTCGCATCGGGCAGCACATCTTTGTAGACGTCGAGCTTCATGATCTTTTGCAGGTCTTCGCCGTTCGGGTCGATGGCCCGTGTATCGGTGTAGATGTTGAGTGCGGCGCTCACCGTCTTATCGGATCCATCTTGGTTCTGGAAATAGAACACCCGGCAGCCGGGAATCCCAGGAGCGACACCCATTTTCCCGCCGAGGGAAATCGGCGCACCCTTCTCATTCGTGAAGGTATTGTCGGTATCGGCTGCATCTTCCTTGATAGTGTCAGCCCAGCTATTGTCATTAGAAGGGTTGTCCTTGGCGATGCGGGCATTGCGGTATTCCACGTAGAAGCCCGGCCCGGTATCCTTCACCAAGTTCGCATATTCGCCGTCCATAATCGTGGCGAAGGTCATGCTAACCACCATCGATATAGAAACTACGGCAGCAGCAAGGATGACCCCACCCCTCACGATCGGATTGCGTTCCTCTGTAAGCACAGGACCACCTGATGACGCCATAATCACCACCTCATATCCACTTATCCTCAATCCCACCCTGGGACATCGTGAAATCTATCCCCTTGGCCTTCCGACCGAGTATCCTCAGCCCCAAGCATGAGTACCACATGGGGCACCGAAGAGTACT
The DNA here is from genome assembly GCA_031272825.1 of Propionibacteriaceae bacterium. Taxonomy (GTDB): domain Bacteria; phylum Actinomycetota; class Actinomycetes; order Propionibacteriales; family Propionibacteriaceae; genus Propionicimonas. The sequence goes on from JAISTE010000031.1 coordinate 8,302, forward strand.
CAGCCCCATGATGAGGGGAAACGAACCGGGAACAACAGTCGCGTTCACGCTTCCCCGGCGGTACCCAATCGTCGACTGCGTGTCGGCGATCCGCGGATCCGCCAAGGTGGGGTTGAGATCGTAGAGCGGACTCAAATGCTCTCTTCCAATGCCAGCATCTGCCCCTCCTTTGCCGCCTCCAACCAGGCGGCGAACAGCTCTCCGCCCGGTGCGGTTTGCGATCTCCTAGTTCCGTCGAAGGACAACGCCCCGCGCACACCGGCTGGTTTTTCTACGAACGCGCCTATCGCCCTCTTCAGCGCCTTTCCCGCAGGCTTTACCCGGTTCTGAGAATCAAGCAGGCCCAGCGAGTACTCCAACTCAGGGAAATCGGCGAACTTGCGATTGACGTCGTGAGAACACCACCACGTGACGGCCTCCAGGTTGGGAGCCGAGGCTAACGTGCCCAGGACGTCGGTGAGGAAGCCGGCGGAACGCTCTGGCGAGATGAGCGGGACGGGTGCCCCGATTTCTTGCAGCCAGATCGGGCGGTTGCCCCACGCGTTTGCCAGTTCCACCAGGTAGCGGGCGAAGAGAACCAGCGCGTCGTAGTCATCGCCGTAGTGCTCGCCGACCTTGCCGAAGATCCACGAGTGCACGGTCGTCACATCGCCTGCGCTTGCTGCCAGCTCGGGCGTGAACGGCATGAAGTCGTCGAACCACACGTCCTCGTCGAAGGAGATCGAGTGGATCCCGTCCGGCCACTGCTCTTTGGCCACTGAGAGTAGCCGCTGCGTCCAGGTCGCGGCTTGGGCCTGCGTCAGCGGGTAGGCGTGCGGGTTGCGTGCTGCGGAGAACTGCACGATCTCGTTGCCCAGCCCTAAGCCGAATGCCCCTTCCACTCCAGACAATTCCCTTGCCAGGAGCCTAATCAGCCGTTCTTCGGCCTCAACCACCCGCGGTTCGGTAAAGATGTTTGCCTCGTGCCAGGTGGAAACCCAGGAGGGCAGGAAGTCGAAGCTGGATAGGTGCCCTTGCAGCACGTCCACTTCGGCGTCCAGCCCATGGGTCTTGGCCAGTTCTACGACGTCCAACACCCGGTCGACGGCTTTGGGGTCGATCCATCCGGCGTTGGGCTGCAGCAGCGGCCACAGCGGAAAGAGCCGCACATGGTCGACGCCCAACTCGGCTATCGCCGCGAAATCCTCGTCGATGCTGGAGTAGGAGGGCGCGGCCCACATGTGGAACCAGTTTTCGCTCGGCGTGTCGGTGACTCCGACTCTCAACGCTTCACTTCCCCAGCCTGATCGTCGCCACCTGGAACGGGCCGAGCTCGAACTCCCACTCGCCGTTACCGCCGCCGATGGGCACGGCCCGCTCGTTGTCGCGGTAGAGCAAGTCGGTGCCGCGGGCGGTGGAGGCGCTCGGGCAGGTGAGCTTCGCGCGTTGCCGAACCCCGCTCGGCTCGTAGAGGCGAACAACTAGATCGCCGTCTACCAGCCGCACCGATTCGACTACGGCACCCTCAGCTTTCACGATCGGCTCGGTGCGCGCCGCGGTTCGGTCGGCGAAGATTCGGGCGGGCAGGTTCACCCGGTGGGCCTGACGCACGGCGTCGACGACGCTCGCCCCGGGCTGCAGAGCGAAGGCGAACGTGTGCTCACCCTGGTCGGTTTCCGGATCCGGGAAGCGCGGCCCGCGCAGCAAGGAGGCTCGCACGAGGGCGAACGTGCCTCCGCCCTCGCGAGGCTGGCGGGTGACGTCCCAGCCGTAGGTGGACTCATTCGCGATGGCCAATCCCCAGGCCGGGTCGGAAACGCGAATCCAGCGCAGGGCCGAGACCTCAAAGCGGTACGCCTCCCACGAGGTGTTGGTCGTGATCGGGCGGGTGTTGTAGCCGAACTGCGTCTCGTATTCGCACTTCTCGGTGTGCACATCGACAGGCAGGGCCAGCTTCAAGATGCGCTCGTGTTCGTGCCAATCCACGTCGACGCGCACATCAAGCGCATCCGAACCTGGGGCAAGCGTCCAGGTGGTGGTTGCCTTGGATTCACCGAAAGCTAGAACCGTGCGCAGGTGCTGACCCGTTTCGTCGGCCCAAACCTGCTGCACCTCGGGATCGGGCAGGACTTCGAGCGATCCGCGGTAGAAGTAGTCCACGTCCCAGGCGTCCCAGGCGTTCGGGAAATCCTGGTGGAGATGGAACTCGCCGAGCCGCTGCCCGGGAGGCACGCACTCGCGACCGTCGGTACCCTTGAGGCTGACCACGTACGGGCCTTCGAAAATGGCACTGACCAGGCCATTGGCAAGGGTTATTGCACCCGAACTGGAGGGCGGTTGCCCGGCCTCAATCTCAGCTAGCTCGCCCAGCGCCAACCCCGCAGGCCCGCCAGGCAGCTCGAAGGATCCGGCATTGGTGGCCAAGCGGCCTGCAGTTCGGCGTACGGATACTCGAATCCGGTTTGCCAGGCGGCAGTTGCAGCCCAAAGCTCGGCCTCGCGCAGCGCAGCCTCGTCGCGCCGGTTTCCGACCTTGGCGACGCGCTGCGAGGCCTTGGACGGCCTGGGTGCGGTGTGCATCTCCGAACAAGCCCTGGGGGAAGCGGTAGTGCGGCATCTCGCCGCGGCTGGATACCGGCGCTTTGCCTACGTCTCTTCCAAGAGCGACATCGCACACACGCAGGCCAGGGCGCAAGCCATCGAGTCTGCCGCCGAGGCCTTGGGCTGCACGTGTTTGGTGCGGCGCGGTGCCATGGCCGAGGCATCGGCTGCATCAATCACTAGCGAGCTGCTGGGCGGTGGGCAGGGGAAGAATCCTTCCCAACGCCCGGACGCCATCATCTATGACAACGAAATCTTGACTATCGGCGGCTACACGGCCATACACGACGCCGACTTGCGCATCGGCCACGACATCGCAGTGGTTAGCTGCGAAGACTCAGCGGTCAGCCGAGCCCTCTCCCCCGCCGTCACCTCAGTCTCGCGCGATCCAGCAGTGCTAGGGGCCCACGCCGCGGCCGTCCTTCTGAACATGCTGAACGGGGCGGCACCGTACGTAATCCACGAGCCCCCGGTCTCCTTGGCCGAGCGCGAATCGACGCAGGGCTACTTCGGGACAGCAGCGTGAGCGCCGCCCTTTGCACATTCGGCCAACAGGGCTTCTGAGCGATCCCTACCAAGTGTGAACCGCTAGTCGGATTGTTGCTCGTCCCTCAGCGCCCGGATCTCATCGTTCGAAAGCCCGGTCAGAGCGGCGATTTGCGCGATCTCGAAGCCAGACGCCAACGCGCTGAGTGCTACACGCTCCATCGCCTCACGATTTCCAGCGGCTCTACCCTCTGCAAGGCCTTCAGCCCGCCCTTCTGCTAGCCCTTCCCGCCGAGCGTGATTTCTCCAAGTGGTTTGGTCACGAACCCACTTTTCGTGCATCATGGCCTGGATGCGGGCTTCTTCATCCTCGTTGAAATGCCGCACGACCGTGGCGGCTTCGCCGATCATCGGGTCTAGCTTCTCGGCCATTTCCAACTCCTCATATGTTGAGACGTTCAGGAATTTTACCCACTCCCACAGGCCGGTTCCATCAGGTTCGGCAGGTAGCTTGCACAGTTCCAGGATGTGGATTTGCAGCAGATCCGACCAGCTTTCCCTCTCGCGTTCGTCGTATAGCTCGAAGTGATAGTGGTACGCCTCGCTCGCACAGATATTTTCGCCGCAGATCATGATCGCCACCGCTTGGCGCAAGACGCTGTAATCGTCTCCGCGTACGGGTTGGCTGGACAGCATCCGGGCGTTGTAGAACGTGAGTCGCTCTCGCAGGTTCGGCATCACCCTAACTTGAATCTCGACATCGATCATGCGCCCGGACACCGTGGTCAGCAGCACGTCCAGCACGGCTTGCTTGCCGTACCAGGTATCTCCCCACAGGTGTGTGTTGCCGAGCGTAACCGATTCGAGATCCCCTTCGGGCAGTTCCAATACTTGGTCAAGAAATGCGGCGAGTACTTCGGTGTTCTTCTCATTTCCGAAGATCTGCTTGAACACCAGATCATTGCGCGGCGAAACCAGTTCTTCCACGGCGATTCCCTTCTCGTAAGGTTTCGCCTTTGGTCTTGGCGATGGCCACAACCCGGTGCGCCGCGAATTTCAAGCCTGTGGATAACCCACATTCAGGCTTGCGAGCGGCTTACTTCGGTTCTTCCGTCAGCTCGGCGTACTGACTTAGTAAGGAGACGCGGTTCTCTTCGACGGAGATGAAGCCGCCGTCGATTTTTACCCAGGCGACTGACCCGTCTGCCGCCTCGATCTTGGCGACCCCGGGAACTAGGGCTGCCAGGAAGGGTTCGTGGTCGGCCATCACGCCGATGTCGCCTTCGGTGGTGCGGGCGCGGACGAAGGTGGCCTCACCCTCCCACACCACGTGGTTGGCGGCCACCGCCTCGACGGTTAGGACGGCCATCAGGCCTGTCCTTCCTTCTTCAGCTTGTCCCAAGCCTTCTCAACGTCGTCCATCCCGCCCACGTTGAAGAACGCCTGCTCGGGAATGTGGTCGACGTCGCCGTCACAGATCGCCTTGAACGCCTCGATGGTGTCCTTCAGCGGAACCGTGGTGCCCGGCACGTTGGTGAATTTCTCGGCCATGTAGGTGGATTGCGAGAGGAACTGCTGAATGCGGCGGGCGCGGGAGACGGTGATCTTGTCCTCTTCGGAAAGCTCGTCGACGCCCAGGATCGCGATAATGTCCTGCAGCTCCTTGTTGCGCTGCAAAATCTGCTTGACGCGCGTGGCCGTGTCGTAGTGCTCCTGCCCGACGAACTGCGGGTCGAGGATCCGAGAGGTAGACGTCAGCGGGTCGACCGCCGGGTACAGGCCGCGGGAGGCGATCTCACGCGAAAGCTCGGTGGTGGCGTCCAGGTGGGCGAACGTCGTAGCCGGGGCCGGATCGGTGTAGTCGTCGGCGGGCACGTAGATGGCCTGCATCGACGTGATCGAGTGGCCGCGCGTCGAGGTGATGCGCTCTTGCAGGGCGCCCATCTCGTCGGCCAGGGTCGGCTGGTAGCCCACCGCCGACGGCATCCGGCCAAGCAGCGTGGAAACCTCGGAACCGGCCTGGGTGAAGCGGAAGATGTTGTCGATGAACAACAACACGTCTTGATTCTGCACATCGCGGAAGTACTCGGCCATGGTCAAAGCAGACAGAGCGACACGCAGACGCGTGCCTGGCGGCTCGTCCATCTGGCCGAACACCAACGTGGTGTCCTTCATAACGCCGGCCTCTTCCATCTCGTGGATGAGGTCGTTACCCTCGCGGGTGCGCTCGCCGACGCCGGCGAACACCGAGGTGCCGCCGAAGTTGTGGCCGATGCGGTAGATCATTTCCTGGATCAGCACCGTCTTGCCGACGCCCGCGCCGCCGAACAGGCCGATCTTGCCGCCCTGCACGTACGGGGTCAGCAGGTCGAGTACCTTGATACCCGTCTCCAGCATCTGGGTCTTGGGCTCCAGTGCGTCGAAGGCTGGCGGCTCGCGGTGGATGGGCCAGCGCTCCTTGATGTCGAGCTTGGAGATGTCGTCGTTGAGGCAGTCGCCGGTGACGTTCCACACGCGGCCCTTGGTGACGTCGCCTACCGGAACCGAGATCGCGGCACCGGTGTCGGTGACGGGGGTGCCGCGGCGCAGGCCGTCGGTGGGCTTCAGCGAGATCGCGCGCACAGTGTTATCGCCGACCTGCAGGGCCACTTCCATGGTGATGGTGCGTGAGTCTTTGCCGTCGTCGATGGTCACCAGGAGGGCGTTGTCGATATCGGGCATCGCGTCGGCAGGGAACTCGATGTCGACGACGGAGCCGATGACTCGCGTCACGCGGCCGGTGCCGGTTTTGGGTGTGGTTGTCGCCATATCTTCTCTCTCACTTGCTGTCGGCGAGCGCTCCCGCGCCGCTGACGATCTCGGAAATCTCCTGGGTGATGACGGCCTGTCGGGCCTGGTTAGTCTCGCGCGTCAGGCTCTCGATGAGCTGCTGCGCATTGTCCGTCGCGGACTGCATCGCCCGCTGCTGGCTGGCCAGCTGCGAGGCCGCGCACTGCTGGAGGTAGAACCAGATGCGCGAGCGTACGTACAACGGAAGAAGTTCGTCGAGCACCTTCTCAGGGTTGGGCTCGAAGGAATAGATCGGAGTCATGTCGTGTTCGCCGGGCGCGGTCACGCCCTCCACGATCTCGATCGGCAGGATACGGCGGGCGCGCGGCACCTGGGAGATCATCGACTCCATACGGGTGTACACCACCCAGATTTCGTCCACTCCCCCGTTGGCGCTGGAGGCCAGGAAGTCCTCGGCCAGCCGGTCGGCAATGTCTACCGCGTCCTCGTAGGTCGGCGCGTCGGAGAACCCCTCCCAGGACGCCTCGAGGTCGAGCCCGCGGAATTTCAGATGTGCGACGCCCTTGCGCCCGGTCACATAGCGCACCGGCTCTTTGCCCTCGTCACGCAGCCGTTTGATGAGCTGATCGGCAGCCTTGATCGCGTTCGCCGAATAGGCGCCGTTCAAGCCCCGGTCGCTCGTCATGTAGAGGACAGCCACACGCGAAACCTTGTCGTAGGCCTTGGTCAGCGGGTGCTCCAGATGCGAGTACGTGGCCACGGCCGAGACGGCACGGTTGAGCTCACGGGTGTACGGGAGGGCGCGCGCTGCGGCCTGCTGGGCCTTGATGATCCTCGAAGAGGCGATGAGCTCCATCGCCTTGGTGATCTTCTGCGTCGCCTGCACCGACTTGCGGCGCTCGCGCAGTTCGCGCAAATTCGCTGCCATCTCGCTACCGCTTCTTCACAACGATCTGCTCGTTGCTCATCTTGTCATCGTTCATCGCATCAGTGGTCGGCTCGGGCTGGACGAGCGGCTTGCCTTCGGAGGTGACGAAAAGTTCCTTGAACGCGTTGATCGCGTCCCCGGTCTTCTTCGCCAGGTCGTCGCTCCAATCCTTCGTCTTCTCGATGGTGGAGATGACATCGGTGTTGTGCTTGACGTAGTCCAGCATTTCTTTCTCGAAGCGCAGAACGTCGGCCACGGCCACATCGTCGAAGTAGCCGTTGGTTCCGGCCCAGATGGACACCACCTGGTCGGCCGCGGGATACGGCGAATACTGGGGCTGCTTGAGCAGCTCGACGAGCCGCTGGCCGCGCTCCAACTGACGCTTGGAGACGTCATCAAGATCGGAGGCGAACATCGCGAAGGCCTCCATGTCTCGGTACTGCGCCAGGCCGATCTTTAGCGTGCCGGAGACCTTCTTCATGGCCTTGATTTGGGCGTCGCCGCCGACGCGGGAGACCGAGATGCCGACGTCGATAGCCGGGCGCTGGTTCGCGTTGAACAGATCGGACTGCAAGAAGATCTGACCGTCGGTAATGGAGATGACGTTGGTCGGGATGTACGCCGAGACGTCGTTCTCCTTGGTCTCGATGATCGGAAGGCCGGTCATCGATCCGCCGCCGAGCTCGTCGGAGAGCTTCGCGCAGCGCTCCAGCAGGCGGGAGTGCAGGTAGAACACGTCGCCGGGATAGGCTTCGCGGCCCGGCGGGCGGCGCAGCAGCAACGACATCGCGCGGTAGGCCTCGGCCTGCTTGGTCAGGTCGTCGAACACGATGAGTACGTGTTTGCCGTTGTACATCCAGTGTTGGCCGATTGCCGAGCCCGCGTAGGGGGCGATGTACTTGTAGCCGGCGGGGTCGGAGGCGGGCGAGTGGATGATGGTGGTGTACTCCATCGCACCGGCCTTTTCCAGCGTATCCTTGATCGACGCGATGGTCGAGCCCTTCTGCCCGACGGCCACGTAGATGCAGCGCACCTGCTGCTTGGGATCGCCGCTTTCCCAGTTGGCTTTCTGGTTAATGATGGTGTCGATGGCGATGGCCGTCTTGCCGGTCTTCCTATCGCCGATGATCAGCTGGCGCTGCCCGCGGCCAATCGGAGTCATGGCGTCGATGGCCTTGATTCCGGTGGCCATCGGCTCTTTCACTCCCTGGCGATCCATAACGCCTGCGGCTTGGATCTCGAGTTCGCGGCGGCCCTCCAGCGGGGTGATCTCGCCCAGACCGTCGATGGGGTTGCCCATGGAGTCGACGACGCGACCGAGGTAGCCGTCACCGACGGGAACCGAGAGCACCTCGCCGGTGCGCTTGACCACGGATCCTTCCTCGATGCCCTCGGATTCACCGAGGACGACGACGCCGATCTCGCGCTCGTCCAGGTTCAGGGCGATTCCGAGGGTTCCGTTTGAGAACTCAAGCAGCTCGTTGGCCATGGCGGAGGGTAGGCCTTCGACGTGGGCGATGCCGTCGCCGGAGGTGACGACCGTGCCGACCTCCTCGCGAGAGGCTACCTTCGGGTCGAAGGAGGCCACGAATTTGTCCAGCGCCACCTTGATGTCGTCGGGGCTGATGGTCAGTTCACTCATTGATTTCCTCTTTATTTCTTCAGCTCGCGGCGGGCCAAGCTCAGCTGCCCGGAGACGGTTCCATCGATAACCTCGTCGCCGACCTGGACGAAGGCTCCGCCGATGAGGGCGGGATCGACTGTGATTTGCAGGTTCACCTGGGCGCCGACCTGCTTAGCGAGGGTGGCAGCCAAACGCTCGGCCTGTTCAGCACTCAAAGGTTTGGCGACGGCCACGCGCGCGATCTTGCGCGAACGCACCTCGGCTGCCAGCTCGAGCGCCTCCGACAGCCGCACTTCGTACGAGCGTTTCCAGGAGTAGACGGTGTGTTCTGCGATGGCCAGCGCAACCGGATCAACCTTGCCCGTGAGCAGATCGTCGACGACCTGCTTACGCGCGCTGGCCGGTGCCGTGCGGTCGTCGAGAGCCTGCCTGAGCTCGGGGTTGCCCATCACGGACTTCTTGAAGTCGAACAGCTGTGCTTCTACCGCGTCCAAGGTGTTGGAGGCATTCGCCGTCTGCACCAGAACGCGCACCCCCAAGCGATCGACCGCGTAGATCAACTGCACGGGCTTTTCCCAGGTCTCGGCAACGCACTCTTCGCTCAATGACAGCGCCTCCGCGCTCAGCTGCCCGGTCAGCACGTTGGCGACGAGCTGGCGGCGCGAATCCGCCGGGGCGGAGAAGTCGGCCAGCGCATTGCGCAGCACCGGCTGGGCCTCCAGCAGCCTGACTACGGCGAACAGCTCATTAGCAAGCGCAATCGAGGGGGTGAGCCCGTCGGCGAAGCGGTCGAGGGCCTCCGTGCTGGCTTGGGTCACTACCGTCATCTAGCTTGCGGCCCTCTCGGCTTCGATCTCGTCCAAGAAGCGGTCGATCTGCTTGTTCAGTGCCTGATCGTCGCTCAGTACTTCGCCGACGATCTTGCCCGCCAGTTCGGTGGCGATGCCGCCGATCTCTCCGCGCAGCTCGCGCAAGGCAGCGGTCTTCTCGGCTTCGATGGCGGCCTTAGCGTTGGCGATGATGCGCGCCGACTCGTCTTGGGCCTGCTTCTTGATCTGTTCGGCTAGATCCTCGGCCTGCTTGTTCGCCTGCTCGCGGATCTGAGCAGCCTCGGCGCGGGCACCGGCCAGCTTCTCTTGGTATTCCTTGAGGGCTGCGGCGGCCTCGGCCTGCGCCTTTTCCGCCTTGTCGATGCCGCCCTGGATGGCTTCGGTGCGCTCTTGGTAGGTCTTCTCGAATACCGGAACGACCTTCTTGGCGAGCACCCACCAAACAAGCAGGAAGAGAACAATGCCGACGGCCATCTCCTGCCAGTGCTCGGGCAGGAGCGGACCGAGGTTCAGCCCTCCTTCTTCGAGGAGCGTCATAGCACCACGAAGAACAGGGCCAGGGCGAAGATCGCGAGGGCCTCAACGACCGCGAAGCCGATGAACGCCGTTCCCATCATCGCGCCGCGGGCCTCAGGCTGACGGGCGGTGCCGTTGATAACGGATGCGAAAATCCAGGCGACGCCCAGAGCCGGGCCGAGGGTCGCGAGGGCGTAGCCGATCAGGTTGATCGAGCCGGTGATAGCGATGTCCAGAGGAATCACGCTTGTTCCTTTCTTTAGTGTTCCTCGGCCAGTGACGAGGAGACGTATTGGGCTGTCAGGATTGTGAAGATGTAGGCCTGGATGCACGCGACAAGCAGCTCCAGGGCGAAGATTGCGAACGAGAACAGGAAGGAGCCCACGCCTGCGGCCACCAGCCCCAGGTTGGATTTCATACCGTTCTCGATAAGCAGTGTGCCGCCTAGCACGACGACCAACACCACCAGGTGTCCGGCGAACATGTTGCCGAACAACCGCAGCGCCAAGGTGACGGGCCTAACGATGATGTTGGATAAGAACTCCAGCGGAATGATGAGGATGTACAGCGGCCCGGGAACCCCCGCCGGCATGGTGGAGTGCTTCAGATACCCGAAGAAACCGTACTTCCTTATGCCCACCGAGTTGTAGAGAATCCAGGAGAGCAGCGCGAGCCCGTAGACGTAGCCGATCTTGGCCGTCGTCGGGAACATGAACAAGAAGAACTCGCCGCACAGGTTGTTGACGATTACGAACGACGCCAGCGCCAGCAGATACGGCAGGTAGGGCCGAAAATTCTCGGCCAAGACGTCCCGCGCGATGGTGTTGCGGATCAGGTTATAGCCCAGCTCTCCCAGGAACTGCTTCTTCGACGGGACGACCGTTTGCTTGTTCGCAAACCAAAGCCAGATGCCGATGCAGAAGATCGCCACGAGGATGGCCTGAACGGTGAAGCCAGTGATCCAATCGGGTAGAACGCCTGGCCACATGGGGCGGGACTTGAAGCTGTCTACACCGGGGGGCCACCATGAGGGTTCTCCTTCCAATGGAAGAAACAGGGCGTCCAAAACGTCACCTTCCTTCTAAGGCCCAACACAACTGTTCAGAACCCTACCGGGATTCTCGGTTTCAATACAAGCCGGTTACAGGCCTAAGGATGAGTTGGCACCGGAGGTTAGGAATCGGCATCAACTGGACGTTCCGTGCTGTCATAGACGGGGATGCGCAGCTTGCGGTAGGCCGCAATTTCGCCTGCTATCCAGGCCACCGTGGCGACGCACGTGGTAACCACCACCGGCACGTCCAGCATCCAGTCGCGTGCGCCGGGAAGACCGAGCAGGGCGAACATCGCAAGCGCGATGCCGCTCACCCGGCCCACGTACGAACAAAGCGCCGCGATCAGGAGTTGCCTGGGGTCGATGTCCGCGCACACGACCATGACTCCTTGGCCGATGGAGAAGAACAGCATGACGGCCAGTGCGGCCGCCAGCGATGAGATAAACCCTTGCGGGCCGTCGATTATGGAAAAGACGACGATCGTCGGGACGGCCCCGATATGCAGGCCAACCATTCCGCCGACCAGCAGCTGGGCGGCGCGTTTGGAGTTGGGGGAGGCGGATTTCATCTTCTACCTATGGAGGGAGATCCTGCGACTGCGCGCAGGATGACGAGTTGAGGGAAAGTGGGGTAAAGACCGGGCGTTGCGCTCATTTCTTACCTGCCCGGTTGGCCCGGTGGCGCCTGCCCCAGGTCAGATATGCGGCCAGCGCGATGGCGGCGGCGATACCGGCGAAGGTCCAGGGGCTCGGGAAAAGCCCGGCGGCCACCACCCCGAATGAGCCGATTGCCGCCCACAGCCACATCAGGTTGACGGCACCGAGCTGGCCGTGGCCAAGCCTCAAGATGCGGTGGTGGAGGTGTTCCTTGTCGGCCTCGAACCACAGCTTGCCCTTGACCGTGCGCCTCACATAGGCCAGCACCAGGTCGAGGAGCGGCAGGGCCATGGCTCCGACCGGGACGAGCAGCGGCAGGTAGGTCGAGAGCATCCCGGTTCCAGTGCGGGTGATCTGGGAGGGGTCGAGCTGGCCGGTGAAGGAGATCATCGAGGCGGCCATGAGATAGCCCAGCAGCAGCGAGCCAGAGTCCCCCATAAACATGCGCGCCCGGTGCACGTTCCAGGGCAGGAAGCCGATGCACACCCCCATGGTGACGATCGTGATCACCGATGCGGTGGTCGCGCGCGCGATCTCGTACTCGTAGGAGAGTATGTAGGCGTAGGTGAAGAACGCGGCCGAGCCGATGGCGACAATCCCCGAGGCCAGCCCGTCGAGGCCGTCGACCAGGTTCACCGCATTGGTACACAAAAGCACGATGAAGACGGTGAAGAAGATGGACAGCGAGGTGTCCATGCCGAAGGCGATGCCGGGGATTGGAAGCCAGAACAAGCGCACGCCGAACAGCACCATCACCCCGGCGGCGAGCAGCTGCCCGGCGATCTTGGCCAGGGCGCCGAGCTCGACCACGTCGTCGATCAGGCCCACGACGCAGATGACGATTGCCCCGAGGACTATCGCCAGGGCGTCGTGTGTGACTAGGGCGAACGACGAGAGCCAGGGCAGGTGGACGGCCAGGTTGAACCCGGCGGCGACTCCGAAGAGCATCGCCAGGCCGCCGAAGTACGGGATGGGCCGGGTGTGGACGTCGCGCTTGCGGGGCATTGCCACCGCGTTGAACCTAAACGCGAGCCGACGCGCCAGACCTGCGAGCAGGTACGTCACCGCAATCGAGGTGAAGGCGATCAGCAGGTACTCGCGCATCCAGGCGGCTCCTCACACGGCTGTAGAAATCTGTTCGGCGCTGAGCTTACCCTGACGCAGAATCTTCGGTGTTCCGTCCTGGACGAAGCTGACGATCGTGGAAACGGCGTTGCCGTCGGACACTCCCCCATCCAGATACACGGCGACGGAATCACCCAGCATCTGCTCGGCCTTGAAGGCCGTGGTGGCGGCGGGCAGCCCCGAGCGGTTCGCGGAAGAGACGGCCAGCGGCCCGGTTCTGCGCAACAGCTCGCGCAGATATTCGTGGTCGGGAACCCTAACGGCGACCGTCTCCAGATCCCCGAGGTCGAGCTCTAAGCCCATGCGCGTCTCCAACACCAAGGTCAACGCCCCCGGCCAGTAGGCCTCGGCGAGTCTCATCGCCGCTTCCGGGATCGGGTCGGCGACGAGCTTGAGCATCGAAGGGTCGGCCAACATCAGCGGCGGCGGCATGTCCCGGCCGCGGCCCTTTGCCGCCAGCAGGTCGGAAACCGCCTGGTCGTTGAAGGCGTCGGCGGCAATCCCGTAGACGGTGTCGGTGGGAAAGACGACCAGCTTCCCCGCCTTCAGCGCCTCAGCCGCCTGACGCAGCCCTTGTTCCCCTTGGGCGTCGATGTCTATCACGTTGGCCATGGCCTCCATTCTTCCACCGCCGGCAAGGAGGACTGACGCCCGTGCTGCCGTTGACCGTGCCAAGGTACCCCGCCGTCGTCCACTGCCTGGGCCCCAAACCCGTTCCATACCTCAGTCCGCTCCTCGTTGCCGACGTGTTTCATTTTTGCGATAGGGCTAGGCAGGGGCGTATTCGGCAAGTAGAGTTGCAAGAACACTGCACGGCTGCACGCCTTGTCCCCGAGGTAGGTGCGGCCTCACGTCATTAATGACGTTCGAGAGCAAGGAGGGCAGTTATGAGACAGTATTTGGATTCCATCGCGAAATGTTACGAAAAGACGAGGGTTTCCATCCCCGCTGCCCGTGAGCTGCTCGGCAGGCCGCTGACCTACGCCGAGAAGGTGCTCTACTCTCACCTTTACTCCCCCACCATTTCCGCCTACGAGCGCGGCGTCGACTATGTCGAGCTGAAGCCCGACCGGGTGGCCATGCAGGACGCCACCGCGCAGATGGCCGTGCTGCAGTTCATGAACGCCGGGAAGCCCGAATCGGTGGTTCCGGCAACCGTCCACTGTGACCACCTGATCCAGGCCTATCAAGGGGCGATGAAGGATTTGGCGATTGCGAACGTCACCAATAAAGAGGTCTACGACTTCCTGAAATCCGCCTGCGATAAGTACGGCCTGGGGTTCTGGGAGCCCGGTGCGGGGATCATCCACCAGGTGGTGCTGGAAAACTACGCGTTCCCCGGCGGCATGATGGTCGGCACCGATTCTCACACTCCGAACGCAGGCGGCCTGGCGATGGCTGCCATCGGCGTCGGCGGGGCGGACGCTGTCGACGTCATGACCGGCCTTCCCTGGGAACTCAAGATGCCGAAGGTCATCGGCGTGAAGCTGACCGGCGAGCTGTCCGGCTGGGGCTCGCCCAAGGACGTCATCCTAAAGCTCGCGGGAATCCTGACGGTCAAGGGCGGCACCAACGCGATCATCGAGTACTTCGGCCCGGGTACCGAGACCCTGTCCGCGACGGGCAAAGGCTCGATTTGCAACATGGGTGCCGAGGTGGGCGCCACCTGCTCGATCTTCCCCTACGACGCCCAGATCGCCGAATACCTCAAGGCCACCGACCGTGCCAACGTCGCCGAGCTGGCCGACTCAATGGCCGAGTTCCTGCGCCCCGACCCCGAGGTAGAGGCCGAGCCCGAAAAGTACTACGACCAACTGATTGAGATCGATCTGTCTGCGCTGGAGCCCCAGCTCAACGGCCCGTTCACGCCCGATGCCGCCACGCCGCTTTCGCAGTTCGCGGCGAAGGCCAAGGACGCCGGGTGGCCGCTGAAGATGGAGATCGGCCTCATCGGCTCGTGTACCAACTCCTCCTACGAGGATCTGACCCGCATCGCATCGCTTGCCCAGCAGCTGCGCGACAAGCACATCACCATGGCCTCGCCCGTCTACCTGAATCCAGGCTCGGAGGCGATCAAGGAAACCTCCGACCGCGACGGCATGACCGAACTGTTCGAATCCACCGGCACCACGCTGATGGCGAATGCCTGCGGCCCGTGCATCGGCCAGTGGCGGCGCGATCCCGAGGGCGATGAGCGGCCCAACTCGATCGTCACCTCGTTCAACCGCAATTTCGCCGGGCGCAACGACGGCAACCCCAACACCCACGCGTTCGTCGCCTCTCCCGAGCTGACGATGGTGCTCGCCGCTGCCGGAAGGCTCGACTTCAACCCCAACACCGATACTTTGGTGAACGACGAAGGCGATGAGGTAAAGCTGGAGCCTCCCACCGGCACCACGCTTCCGGCTTCGGGTTTCACAGGCAGGCTCAAGGGCTTCCACGCCCCGACGTTCGCAACTGCTCAGGTGTCCATCGCCCCCGATTCCAAGCGGCTGCAAAAGCTCGAACCTTTCCCCGCCTGGGACGGCGAAGACCTGCGCGATATGCCGCTGCTGGTGAAGGTGGCGGGCAAGTGCACCACCGACCACATCTCGAAGGCCGGGCCGTGGCTGCGTTTCCGCGGGCACCTCGAAAACATCTCCGACAACCTGTTGCTGGGCGGCCAGAACGCCTTCACCGGGGAAACCGGCAAGACGATCAACCAGCTGACCGGCGAAACCGACGACATTCCCAAAGTCGGCAAGGCCTATCGCGCCGCCGGGGTCTCGTCGGTGATCGTCGCCGAGGAGAACTACGGGGAGGGTTCGAGCCGGGAACACGCGGCGATGGAACCGCGGTTCGTCGGTGTCAAGGCGGTGCTGGTGAAGTCCTTCGCCCGCATCCACGAGACGAACCTGAAGAAGCAAGGCGTGCTGGCCCTCACGTTCCAAAACCCGGACGACTACGCGCTGATAAGGCCAAACGATCGGATTTCGGTGCTGGGGCTGAAGGATTTTGCGCCGGGCGTGCCGCTGAGAGTCCGCCTTACCCATGAGGACGGCACCAGCGATGAGTTCGCGGCCGCGCATTCTTACAACGATCAGCAGATCAAGTGGTTCGGTGCCGGGTCGGCGCTCAACTACTCGGCGAAGGAGGCCGCATGAAGCTCACCATGGGCAAGACCCTGCAAGTTCCGGACGTCGTCACCGTGCCCTATATCGAGGGCGACGGTGTGGGCCCGGAAATCACTCCGGTTGCGCAAAACGTGGTCAACGCGGCGGTCACCAAGGCCTACAGCGGCACCCGGGCGATCGAGTGGATGGAGGTGCTGGCAGGCGGCAAGTCCCATGACCTGACCGGCGAGTGGCTGCCCGCCGAAACCCTCCAAACCTTCAAGGACTACCTGATCGGGGTGAAGGGCCCGCTGACCACTCCGGTCGGCGGCGGAATCCGCTCGTTGAACGTCGCCCTCCGCCAGGATCTCGATCTGTACGCGTGTGTGCGCCCGGTGCGCTGGTTCAAGGGCGTCGAATCTCCGGTGAAAGAGCCGCACAAGGTCAACGCGACGATATTTAGGGAAAACACCGAGGACGTCTACGCGGGCATCGAATGGGAGGCCCGATCGCCCGAGGCCAAACACTTCGGGGATTTCTTGTCGAACGAGATGGGCGTCACCAAGGTGAGATTCCCCGGAACCAGCGCGTACGGCGTCAAACCCGTCTCGGAAGAAGGATCGAAGCGGCTGGTCAAAGCCGCAGCTGAATATGCCGTAGCCCACGGCTTGACGAAGGTCACGCTCGTACACAAGGGCAACATCATGAAGTTCACCGAAGGCGGCTTCAGGAAGTGGGGCTACGAGGTTCTCAGCGAATACCCCCAGTTGGAGGCAAACGACGTGATCGCCGACGCCTTCTTGCAAAACGCCTTGCTCAAGCCCGAGGCGTACCAGATAGTAGCCACCTGCAATCTCAACGGCGACTACATCTCTGACCAGCTGGCCGCGCAGGTCGGCGGGATCGGAATCGCGCCTGGCGCGAATATCAACTACATGTCGGGGCACGCCATTTTCGAGGCTACCCATGGCACCGCCCCCGACATTGCCGGGAAGAACCAGGCGAACCCCTCCTCCTTGATCCTGTCCTCTTGCATGATGCTGGAGTACCTGGGCTGGGGCGAGGCGGCGAAGCTTATCGAATCCGCGATGGAATCGGTCTTCTCGGCCCGAATGGCAACCATCGATCTGGCCAGGTTCATGGCCGGAGGAAAGGCACTGGGAACAGCGGAATTTGGGGAAGTTCTAATCGAAAGAATGTGAGGATGTAATGGCACTCGATTATTTGACTTTCAAGCTCGCCGATTCGGTGAAGAAGAGCTCGCGGATGGATCCCGAGCTGTTCAAGAAACACGGCGTGAAGCGCGGCCTGCGCAACGAGGACGGCACCGGTGTGCTCGTCGGGTTGACGAATATCGGCAATGTCGTCGGGCATAAAAAGGAGAAGGACGGCACGGTCAGCCCCGTGCCCGGCAAGCTCTACTACCGCGGCTACGACGTCGAAGACATCGTCGCGGCTTGTCAGAAGGAGAATCGCTTCGGCTTCGAGGAGGTCGTCTACCTGCTGCTCTCGGGCTCGCTGCCTGACCCCGAAGAGCTCGAGGAATTCCGCGAGCTGCTGGTGTCCAACATGAGCTTGCCGCACACTTCGACAATGTCGATCATCTCCCGCCGCGGCCAGAACATCATGAACGTGCTGGCGCGGGCGGTACTGGAGTTGTACGTCGACGATCCCAATGCCGACGATCTCACCCGGCAAAACTCCATGGTGCAGTCGGTATCCCTGATCGCCCGGTTCCCCACCATCATCGCCTACGCATACAACACTCTCGCGCACACCCAGTGGGGCAAACCGCTGCACATCCGTCTGCCATACGAGGAACTCTCGATCGCCGAGAACTTCTTGTACATGCTCAGGCGCGACTACACCGATCTGGACGCCAAGATCTTAGACACGTTGTTGATGCTGCAGGCCGAGCACGGCGGCGGCAATAACTCGACTTTCACCGTCCGTGTCACCTCCTCGACCCGCACCGACATCTACTCCTCGATCGCGGCCGGGATCGGCTCGCTGAAGGGCCCGCTGCACGGCGGCGCAAACATCAAGGTTTGCGATATGTTCACCCACCTCAAGGAGCAGGTTTCGGATTGGAAGGACGTCGACGAGATCGACACCTATCTCACCCGCATCCTCAACAAGGAGGCCTACGACCAGGTGGGCCTGATCTACGGGATGGGCCACGGCGTCTACACGATTTCCGATCCGCGCGTCACCCCGCTGCGCGGCATGGCGAGGGAACTGGCCAAGGAGAAGAACCGTGAGGACGAGCTCGACTTCCTCAACCTGATCGAGGAACGGGCCACGAAGACGATCTCCGAGATGAAGGGGCTGCCCAACCGGGTTCCCTGCAACGTCGACTTCTACTCTGGGTTCATCTACGACATGATCGGCCTGCCGGTCGAGATCTACACCCCCCTGTTTGCGATGGCCCGGGTGGCGGGCTGGACCGCCCACCGCATCGAGGAGCTGAACTTCACCGGCCAGCGGATCATCCGCCCCGCCTACCGCAACGTGGTAGAAGGAGTGCGCGAGTACCAGCCGCTAGCTGAGCGGTAACCTCGCACTGAGCGTTCGTTGTCGGGAAATTGTCGTTCT
>JAISTE010000047.1 GCA_031272825.1 Propionibacteriaceae bacterium
CGCCGACACCACCTCCCACTACTGGGTAAAACGCGGCGAATCCGTCTCCGCCAAACACCTCGCCGAAGAACTCTGGGCGAAGACCAAGATCTACCCGGTAGCGATGCAGTTCGACGGAACCGGCATCGGCGGCAACATCTACGAACAACTCGTCAACGTCCCCATCTGGGTCTCAGCAGCCAACCGCTCCGAGGAAGCATTCGGACCCAAAGTCGAAACCAGCGCAGGCGGAGAAATCACCCTCACCGCCAGAGTCGAGAAGATCACCATCAACTGGGACGACCAGAAAGCCAAAGACAAATACCCCTCCGACATCGACTACTACAAAGCCATCGAGAAAAACCAGATGAGCGACAACAAGACCATCCAAACCTGCATGGCCCACCAGCTGGCAACACCGTACGTGAAAACCACCGCCTACCCCGACGGGCCGCAAACCACCCGCTCGCCGTCTTGCGGGCACTACTTCCGAACGAAGGGCCAATCGACCGTGCATGTGACCACCACCTGGATCGGTGAGTGGCAGGGACTGGGTGAATCGGGAGTACTAACCCAGGACGTCGAGTGGGATTCTCCGACGTTCAACGTCTACGAGTACACCACCAGAATCGCCGAATAGCCCTGAAGCTAACAGCGCGCTCTTATCCCCTGACCCAGTTCGGGTTGCTCCCGGCCGGGAGTGCCAAGTAGTTCGGATCGGTGCGCAGGGCAGCTTCGGCACCTCCGGGCGCATAGACGGCCAGGATGCGCATCTGCGTCCATCCGGTGTTGAACGTGGAGTGGACAGTTCCCTTGGGGATGTAGATGCTGTCGCCCGGGCCTACAGCGAACTTGCCCGAGTCGGCGACCGTTTGTTCGCCCGTCCCTTCGATGATGTAGAGAACCTCATCGGATTCGGGGTGGGTGTGCAGGTCATGGCCATGGTTGGGGTTGATCACGACCTCGCCGACGGTGATCGGGGCACCGGGGAAGATGTCTGTTGAGACTCCCCATTTGATGCAACCCCAATCGAAGACGTCGGTGGTGATTTCGCTCTGCTTGGTGTATGCCCGCCCTTGAGCGATTTGTTCAGCCATGATGCTCCTCAAAACTTGATGCTCTTGAACTGTTCGGTTTGCTTCT
Source organism: Propionibacteriaceae bacterium (assembly GCA_031272825.1). Taxonomy (GTDB): domain Bacteria; phylum Actinomycetota; class Actinomycetes; order Propionibacteriales; family Propionibacteriaceae; genus Propionicimonas. The sequence goes on from JAISTE010000047.1 coordinate 1,123, forward strand.
TGATGCCGCTCTCGGCTGGGAACCGCTCTATAGAAGAGGCCCCGTAGAAACCGACGATTCCCTCGGTGTGGTCGAGGATGTATTGGGCGTCATCAGGCATGGCGATGGGGCCTCCGTGGCACAGGCAAAGGATGTCGGGATTGACACTCTTGGCCGCGTCGGCAAGCTTCTGCACCTTCTCAGCGGCCTGTTCCAGTGTGAGGGCAGTCTTGGCACCGATGGTTCCCGACGTTGTCAGACCCATGTGTGGTACCAAGATGTCTGCACCTGCCTTGGCGAGCTCTTTGGCTTGCTCTTCGTCGAACGCGTACGGGGTGGTCAGCAGATCCATCTCGTGGGCGAGGCGGATCATGTCGATCTCGGGGCCAAATCCCATGCCGGTCTCTTCGAGGTTTGCTCGGAACACGCCGTCGATCAAACCGACAGTCGGGAAGTTCTGCACGCCTGCAAAGCCGATCTCTTGAACTTGCTTCAGGAAGTAAGGAATGGAGCGGAATGGGTCGGTGCCGTTGACACCGGCCAGTACGGGAGTGTGCTTGACGACGGGCAGCACTTCGTTGGCCATGTCCATCACGATGGCGTTGGCGTCGCCGTAGGCCAGCAGGCCCGACAGGGAGCCGCGCCCGGCCATGCGGAACCGCCCAGAGTTGTAGATCACCAGCAGGTCGATGCCGCCGGCTTCAGCTGATTTCGCCGTAATGCCCGTTCCGGCTCCTCCGCCGATGATCGGCTTTCCAGCGGCGATTTGAGCGCGGAAGCGTTCCAGGATTTGGGTACGGGTTTCAGTCATTTCTCTCCTTTGATTTCTTTGTCTAGGTCATCGGCAATGCGCTTGCCGACCCCGGGTTCGTTGATTGGCTCGTCGAGCTCTTTGATGGTGACGCCGCTGTCTCTCAGCCCTTCGCGAAGGGCGTCGAACAGCGCCTGGTCGGCTTCGGGATCCCAGAATGGCCCATCGGCGACGTCCACCGCGCTCACTCCCTTTAGAGGTAGTACCAGCTCGGTCGGGCCGGTAGCGGCAGCGAGTTTGGCCGCGATCCGACGCCCGAGTTCGGCATTCTCTTCCACTGTGGTTCTCATTAGGGTGACGGTCGGGTTGTGAACCAGCAGCTTGCGGTTTGAGAACTGGGTTGGGACGGTGTCCATCGGCCCGAAGTTCACCATGTCTAGGGCTCCGACGCTCACCACCTGCGGTACGCCATGTTTGGCCGCCGCTTCGAGACGATGCGGCCCAGCAGAGAGCACTCCCCCGACGAGGTCGTCGGCCAGCTCAGTGGTTGTGATGTCGCACACCCCTGCCAGCAGTCCCGAATCGACGAGCTTTTCCATCGCTTTACCGCCCGAGCCGGTGGCGTGGAAGACGAGTACCTCGTAGCCGAGCCCGGTGAGACGTTCGCGGGCTTCGTCGCAAACCGGCGTGGTGACGCCGAACATCGTCATTCCGATAAGCGGATGATCATCGGCGATTCTTTCCTTCGCCCGTCGCTCATAGGCCTTGGCCATCCCGGCAATCGCTGCCGCCGCATTGCCCAGCACCTGGCTGGATACCTGGTTAATACCGGCGACGTCCACGACCGAGTACATCAACGTGACATCCGATTCACCAACGTACGGGCTGACGTCGCCCGAGGCCATCGTGGAAACCAGCAGCTTGGGAAACCCAATCGGCAGCGCCTGCATCGCAGGGGCCGCGACCGAAGAACCGCCCGAGCCGCCTAAAGACAGCAGCCCGTGGATTTTGCCTTTCGCGGCTAGCTCTCTTGCCACCGCTGCGGCTCCACGGCCCATGGCGTCCATGGTCTTGCCGCGGTCGCGCCCGGCCTGCAGTTCAGCTAGCTCAACCCCAGCGGCCTTAGCCACCTGGGAGGGCGTGATGTCAGCCAGTTCGGAGGTTGAGAACGAGCCGACGTCTATCGCCAGGACGTCCACACCGTCAGCCCGCAACTGTTCGGCGAGCCAAGAGAACTCGGCTCCCTTGGTGTCGAAAGTTCCAAGCAACCCCACCGTTGCCATATCAACTCCTTCGTTTGATCTGCGTTTCACTATAGGAAGCACGTCGCCCAATGTGGAGGGCCAATCTGTCGAAATTGGCTCTTTTACCTTGCCGGGGGGGCAGGAGCATACTTGGCCCATGAGGGTTGATGCTGTGGTCACTGCTGCCCGAGCTGGGTTGGCACCAAGCGGCATGGGCGAGATGTCTGGATCAGCTGCCCGTCCTCGCTCAATACGCGGCGGCTCGAGCGGGGCAACCACAGTAGAGGAGTTGTGCGCCCTACTGCGTTCTTGGTCGACGAACGCTGAATCGCTCCCCGAATCCTTGGCTGAGGGTATCTACGATCTCGTGGATGCCGGGCTCTTGGTCGACGGCACCCGCCTGCCCGCCCAGAGACCTCTGGCCGAAGCACTTGGTGTCGGAAGAAACACCGTAGCCGCCGCCTTCGACATCCTCACTCAGCGCGGCTGCCTCAAGACCGTACAAGGATCAGGTTCGACGGTCTGCGGCAAGAACCTGCACGCGGCCGCGAACTGGCGGTTCTCAACGTTCGGCTCCGAACCGCAAAGAGTCGACTTCTCTTCAGGTGCACTGCCGCCGTCGTCGGTGGCGCTGGCCGTCCTAGAAGCAGGCGTCGACATGCAAGGCTGCTATTCGACGACCGGCTACTTCCCTGCCGGGATCCCTGCTTTGCGCGCGGCTATCGCTCACCGTTTGGCCCTGGATGGCCTGCCGACGCTCCCAAGCCAGATTCTCGTAACCTCCGGCGGCCAACACGCCTTGTGGCTGGCCATCCACTATCTGGTCCAACCTGGCGATCGGGTGGTCGCCGAAGAACCGACGTACCGGGGAATACTCCAGGTGCTGCAAGAATCCGAGGCGCACATCGAAAGCACTCCACTAGAGCACGGCGGCCTGAACGTCGAGCTCACACGCAGAGCCATCGCCCGTGGAGCCAAGGTGATGGTCTGCCAAACAGGAATCCACAACCCGACCGGAGCCAGTATGCCGGGCAGCCATCGAAGCGCGCTGGCCGAGCTGCTTGCACAGACCGGAACGACGGCCGTCGAAGACTGCTGTTCCTACGATCTGACGCTGCAAGGCCCTCCGAGGCCTATGTTGGCCGCCGAAGCAGAAGAAGGCCGGGTACTCACCGTTGGAACGCTGTCCAAGCTCTTCTGGGGCGGCCTGCGGATCGGCTGGATACGAGCTACAGAACACCAAATCCAGGGCTTGGTGGAGATGCGCAAAGTTGCCGACCTCGGCAGCGCGGTGATCTCGCAGGTTCACGCGCTCGCCTTGCTCGACCACGCCGAGGCAGCCCGAGCGGAAAGACAAGTCTGGCTTAGCGAACGCTACGAAACCACCACCGACGTCCTCGCCCGCTATGCCCCCGAGTGGAGTTGGGCCCCGATCGTCGGAGGCACCGGCCTCTGGATTGACACTGGCCAAGACGCCACAAGGCTCGCCGAAACAGCCAAACGAAAGGGCATCAAGCTAGCCCCGGGCCCAAGCTTCTCCGCCCACAGCGGACAACAAACGATGCTCCGCTTCCCCTATGGCCACCCTCCGGAAAAGGTAGAAGAGTTACTGAACACGATCGCCTAATCGGGCTCCAAGAACCTCAACGCACCGGCGTCGCGGGCCTTTGCCGCAATCAACATGGTTCTGTGGCTGTTCGTCTACTTCTGGGGCTTCGCCCAGGGGCACTGAACAGCCCGAACCGCCTAACTGTTTACACATCACCGATATCTGCAAACAGTTAGATGACGACCACCTAGATAAAGCACACAAAAAGCAGATGAACCGCCCGGCTTCCCTGCCCCGGGCGGTTCATCTTGTGGGGTTTTGCGAATCTGACGGTGTGGGATGTGTTTCCCGGGATTCGCAGCCTCACCCGCGGTTCAAGATGGTGAGGGAACGGTTCCACCACCGCTGCCAGCGCCGGCGGTGGTCAGCCCCGGCGCCTTCCCGGTGATCTGCTCGATCACCGATTGGATGGCACCACCGACGGATTCTCCGATCCCGGGAGCGAGCGATAGCACCGCCGCGACGACCACCACTACAGCGCACAGAATGCCGAGGTATTCGACGGTGCTCTGCCCGCTTTCGCCGCGCACGAACTCCCACCTTTGGCGGGCATGGAGCGGTGTGGGCGGGATAACAACAGCAGGCGACAGCAGCTGCGGCCTGATGCCGCTTATGAACAGCTTCGCTGAGGTGCCCATGACGCTCCTGGAATCGGTGATCGCCTTAGAGCCTACCTAGTCAGCTCAGAAATGCTCAGGGCCCTAAGTCCCTTGCGGCTTCCCTATTTTCAGCTGCCTGCCAGGGCGTCGTAGCCCCGATATTCGCCGTCGGCGAAGTACTGGACGGTCGGACGGCCCAACTGGTCTTCAATCCTGAAGTCCTCGGAGGCATCGTCCAAGTACAGCTTGCGCTCGCCCGTCGCTTCCAAGATGACGTCCGTGCCTGGCGAAACCTCCTTGTTCCGCACCGACGCCAGAAAACACACGGCGAGATCGTCTTCACAAAACGCGATCTCCAACTCCAGCAGCTCGGCCCCGTTGAGATCGGCGATCTGCCCGGCGAGCTCCCAGGCCGGATCTCCGTACCAATCCCCCGGCTCCCCAGCCATGACGTCCTTGAGCAGGTTCGCCCGCTCCTCACCACTCACATCAAGTGCCTGCTCGGCGAGTTCAGCTAGAGATGAGCGGTACACCTCGACTGCGGCGTCGGCGGCCGAATCCGCTGCGGTTACCGCGTTCTGACGCCCCAGCGCGGCCCCTTCGACCATGGTTATCAACAGCACGGCCAGGGCAACTATCGCGGGCACCAAGATGACGAGCGCGAGGGAGGATTGGCCGCGCTCGTCGCCGATGCGGCTATGGGGTGGTTCCGCCATTGCCGTACGCCTCCTGGGCTCCGGTTCCGGTGATCTTCGAGATGGCCGAGGTGATGGCAGAAACGATCGCGTCCCCGATGTTGGGAGCGGCGGCGATGACCGCCGCGATGATGAGGACGACCGCGCACAAGATTCCCAGATACTCAACGGCCCCTTGCCCGGCATCCGAACGCCATTTGGCCGTTCTCCCCATCGAGAGTTCGCCAGGGGCCAAGCGCCGCTGGAGCTTCCCGGGCAGCACAGTGCTAACCCATACGTACAATCTCAGCGTTTTCATTTCGCTTCCTCCCCTTCCCGGAAGCCTGAACCTCGCAGCCATTCTATTCATCCTCTCCCAGCATTCTTTGGGCCCCAAGGCCCAATAAAGTCCGAGATTTCGCACTTTCGGGCCTTGGCGACCGAATCACCCAGCATCAGTACCCGCGGTCCAGCCACAACACGATCGCTTCGGCTCGGTTGGAAACGCCGAGCTTGGGATAGATCCGGTTGAGGTGGTTCTTCACCGTCTTCCCCGACAGGTACAGCTTCTCGGCGATCTGAGCGTTGGAAAGGCCCTCGGCCAGGGCGTCGAGCAGCTCGCTCTCCCTGGCGCTGATCCCGTAGCGGGCGGCCAGCGCCGAGGAGTCCCGCCGCTTGGAACCGGCGTTTATCGCCTGGACGGCCGGCGGCGAGAGCACCATCCCGCCGCGCACGCAGGAGCGCACGGCCGCCACCAGTTCGTCGAGCGTGTATTCGCCGTAGACGAGGTAGCCTTTGGCACCCTTGGCCATCGCCTCGCGCACCAGCTCCGGGTCATCGGAGTTGGTGAGCATCACCACCGGGACGTCCTTCATCGACTCCAAGGTGGCGATGCCGTCGAGCAGCGGCATCCGCATGTCGAGGAAGACCATGTCGCAGCGTTGCGTTTCGAGCAATTTCAGCGCCTCAAGCCCATTGCCCGCCTCGGCGACCTCGTCCACCTCCTCTAGATCGCTCAATACCGACCGCAGCCCGGCTCGCACGACCGGGTTGTCGTCCACAATCAGCACCTTCATAGTGTTCCCTTCTCCAGTGTTGGAAATCTCACCTCGGCAAGAGTGCCGGGGTGTTTGCCTTCTATCCGGAATTCCCCGCCGAGGCGGGCAACCCGTTCCTGTACGCCGAGCAGCCCGTAGTGGCCGCTGGCTGCAAAGTCGTTCAAGCCGCGCTCACCCATGCCGACGCCTTCGTCGGATACCTTGAACACCCCGAAGCCCTCTTCTGCCGCAAGTTCGACGAGCGCCCGTTGGGTATTCGCATGTCGGTGGACGTTCTCCAGCAGCTCTTGCACCACTCTTTTCAGTTCGACGGCGTTCTTGCCCGAAACCGGCAGCGCCGACGGGCAGCGTCGGTGTTCGATCTTCAGGTGTTGGTGCTCGTAGACGAAGTCCTCGACCCACTCGGGAGCGGCCTTGGCAACGTCGACCAAAGCCGGCGAGCGCATAACAGAGAGCAGCTCTCTGGCTTCTTGGCGGGCCTTGGTGAGGGTTTGGGAGAGCAGCTCCATCTGCGCCCAGTGGGGATTTTCCTCGGCTTTGAGCTGCCGGTCGAGGGTGTGGGCGAGCATCGCGCAGCCCTGGATGGTCTTGGAGACGGTGTCGTGCAGCTCCTGGGCCAGGTGCAGCCGTTCCTCGTCTTGGGCCAGCCGCAGGCCCTGTTGGTAGGCCTGCTCGACCTGGGAGTTGATGGCCTCTACCCACTTGCGCGCGTAATAGCCCACGATGCTTCCGGCGGTGAGCATGACGAACGAGCCCACGGGCGTCGCATTGGGTGCCCCGCTGACCTCGAAAAACTTGATGTAGCCGCTGGCGAAGAAGTAGATCGCGCAGCCCCAGGTGGTCGCCAGACAGATAATCAGGTAGCGTCTGCCGCCGCCGAAGCACAAGGTGGCGAGGGTAAAGCCGATGTAGATGACCCCCATGCCGTTCATATCGGGCGGAAGGGCAAAGAGCCCAAAGGCGATCACAAGGTCGACGACCGGCAGCCACCAGGAGCGATACATGCGCACTCCCAGGGTCTCCCAGCGCAGCAGCGGGATGAGCACGAGCGGCACGATCACAAGGGCGACGGCGGTCGAGGCGGTGAGCCCGAACAGGTCTTGGACAGGGGCCTGCTTGTCAGCGAGCGCGATCCACAGAACGAGCGAGAAAAGCCGGATGTCGAGCAGCGCCTTCATCACACCGGGGACGGTCGACGCGGCGCTCGCTTCCGCCCTTGGCCTGCCCGGGGCACCCGAATACATTTCGCTGCCCATCACGACCCCCCAAAGATCGAAGCGAAGACCTGCAGGTTGTTGATCAAGAACGCGGAGACGATCAAAATCAACGCCCCGGGCAGCAATACCAGCGTGACGACCATGCTCACCTTGGGTGCGGCCCTTGCGGCCTGGCGTTTGGCCTCCTGAGCGGCTAGCCCGCGCATATCTTCGGTGATCGAGTTCAACGCTTCGGTCAGCGGCGTGCCGAGTTCTTCGGCCTGGAGCATCGACGTAACCCAGGACCCGACCATCGGATTGTCGTTACGGGCGCGCAAGGCACTGAATGCCCGCCGCCTGCCCACGCCCAGCCGCATGTCTTCGAGAACCCGGCGCACCTCTTGGGCCAGGGGCCGTTCGTCGTTTTCGGAGACCCGCTCCAGTGCCGCCTGCAGGCTGAGCCCGGCTTGAACGGTGACGGCGAGGACGTCGAGAAAATCGGGCAGATCGGCAGAGATAGCCGCCTGGCGCGATCTCGCCTGGGATTGCAGCCACAGCGGCAGGAATCCGACGAAGAGCGCAAATATCGCCAGCCCCGCCAGCCCCGAGCCGACGAGTGCGAGTACCGCGAACAGTACCGCCCCGATGAAGACCAATCCCCCTTGCCGACGGATGTACACCCGTACTCCCATACGCTCCGGTCTTCCGGCGCGGTCGAGCAGGCGTTCCAGCGATCGCGTGCGTTTAGGGGTGTACCAGCGCAGCATCAGCCGGTAGCAGCGCACACCGATCCAATCGGCGACGTCCTGGGTGGGCGAGCGCTTTACCTTCACAGGCGCGCTGTCTTGGTCTATCTCACCGAAGTCCGGTGTAGCTACGCGCATCAGACGCCAGCCCAGGAAGAACACCGCCATGCAGGCTGCGGCTGGAGCGGCGAAGAGCAGGGCGTTCATATCTTGATCCTCACGATCCGCTGGATGAGGATCTGGCCTAACACGAACAGGGCGACGGCAAGCGCGATGGCAACCTGTCCGATGGGGTTGGCGAGCACCTGATCGAGGGCGCCCGGGCTCATGATGTTGACCACGACGAGGCAACCGACAGCCAGTACCACCACGAGATAGGAGCTGAACACCGAGCCGGTCATGGCCGTCTTCACCTCGCGCTGAAGCTCGCGCCGGTGCATGAGCGTGTGGGAAATGTTGGACAAGGCGGTGACGAGCGCACCGCCCGAGCGCGACTGGATGACGACCGTCTTTACCAACACCGATAGCTCGCGCGACGGCAAACGCTCCAGCAGATCGCCCAGCGCGCTTTCCAGCGAGGCACCGAGGGCCATGCGCTGGCTGACTTCTTGGAGTTCTTCGCGAGCCGGGTCGTCGAGCTCCCGGGCGGCCAGCTCGATGCCGGAGCGCAGGGCCAGCCCGGCCTGGGCGGCGTTGCCGATCACCCGGGCGACGTCAGGAAGCTGGGCTAAGAAGCGGTCGGCCCGCATTTGGCGTCTGGCCTCCAGCCAGCGGTTGGCGCCGAAGCAGAACAACACGAGCGCGATAGCAGTGGCGGCGAATCCGAGCAGCGGCACGAGCAGCGCAGCGAGCAGCGCGCAAGCCCCCAGCAGTACCAGCACCAGGTCGGCGGGCCCAAGATCGAGGTTCGCCCCGGTCGTCTTGCGATCAAAGAATCGTCCTGGGCGCGTACGCCGAAAACGCGTGTTCAGCGTCCGGCGCAGCTTGGAGAGGTTGGGTTCAGGCTCTCCCAAGAAGGCGTCGGTGATTTGGGAGTCACGGTTATGGGTGGATAGCCGCGCGCCGACGGCCAACACCAGCAGCGCCACCTCGGCCAGGGCCAGCAGCACGATCAGGTAGAGGTTCATAGAACCCCCTGGAACGCCTGCGGTACGGACTCGCCGGATGCGTGGAGGCGGTAGAGCAGCGCTTGCGGCAGCGGGTAGGCGGCGAACCGGCCGGTTACCGCCCGTCCAACCACTAAGGGCTCGTGTTCGAATGTCAGAATCGGGGTGAGCTCATAGTTCGCCCTCTTTGCCGAAGTCAACGCGGAAATCTCCACGAGCTTGCGCGAACCGTCGTGGAAACGCGAGAAGTGAGCGATGACGTCGATGGCCCCGTTCACCTGATCGCGCAGCACCTCGACGGGCAGGTCGAGGCCCGACATGGAGGCTAGGGTTTCGAGCCGGGAGCAGGCGTCGTAGGCCGAGTTGGCGTGCACCGTGGTCAGCGATCCGGCGTGGCCGGTGTTCATCGCCTGCAGCATGTCCAAGGTCTCGCCGCCGCGCACCTCGCCGACAACGATCCGATCGGGCCTCATGCGCAGGGAGTTGCGCACCAGGTCGCGGATGGTCACCTCCCCTTGCCCTTCGACGTTCGGCGGCCTAGCTTCGAGGCGCACGACGTGGGATTGCTGCAATTGCAGCTCGGAGACGTCCTCGACCGTGATGATCCGCTCAGTGTCGGGGATCAGGCCCGAAAGCGCATTCAAGAAGGTGGTCTTGCCGGTTCCGGTGCCGCCGGAAATCAGGATTGAAAAGCGCGCGCGCACGAACGCGGCGAACAGAAGGGCGACGTCCTGGGTTATGGTTCCCATCCGCACAAGGTCGCCCATGTCGTAGGCGCGCGGGAACCGCCGAATGGTCAGAACCGGCCCGTCGACGGAAAGCGGCGGGATGATGACGTTCACCCGTTCCCCGGTGGCGAGCCTGAGGTCGACCATGGGCGAGGATTCGTCCACCCTGCGGTTCACCCGAGAGACGATGCGGTCGATGGTTTGCAGCAGCTGGGCCTCGGAGGTGAAGATCGACTTGTGCCGCTCGACCTTGCCGCCGCGCTCGATATAAATGGCGTCGGGGCCGTTGACCATGATTTCGGTGATGGATTCGTCTGCCAGCAACGGCTCTAGAACGCCCAAGCCGAGGGATTCGTCGACGACGCGCTTGATGAAGTCGGCGCGCTCGTGGTTGCTCATCACCGGGCCCTCGACGGAGATGATCTCGCCGAGCCTGCGCTCCAAGCGGACCCGGCGCTGGGTTTCGTTGAGCGAGCGCAGTTCCTCGCGGTCGAGCTCGTTGACCAGCCGGGTGAGGTAGACGCCGACCAGATCGACCCGTCCTCGCGGGCCGAGATCCTGGCGGGCGGAAACCCTATCCATCAAAGGGGGCATGTCGCCTCCTCAACCGCGGCCGCGACGTGCCCGCGCGCGACCGGCACATCGGCCACCGCGATGTCGCCTAGGCGAATTAGCAAGGAGGCGTTCACCTTCGCCCGGCGCAGGTCGCCGTCCTCGCTGGTTTGGATGGATTCGAGGCGGGCGAACTTGGAAAGCGCCGCCTGGGCGGCTTGTTCTACCTTATCGGGGGCGCATCCGCGGGCGTATGCCCAGGCGGCCTCAGAGGCGGCCCGCTCGATCGTGGAGATGGCCGAGGCCGAGACCAGGCCTTGCAAAACCAGCACGGTGACCAGCGAGAGCACCAGCGTGATGCCTACCGCTTCGACTGTAGAAGAACCCGTTTCGCCCATCACCCCTCCCTCGGAACAAACCCCGCCTGCGCCCTTGCCGAGGTGATTTCTTCGGGCAGAACCGAAATCAGGGCGGGAACCTTGACTGTGACCGCCACCTGGCGGCCCTCGTGGTCGTATTCCAAGGCGGTGTCCAGGTTGAAACCCCACATCGCCTGCCGGGCGGTTTCTTCCAGTTCTTCGACGGCCCCAGTTCGCCCGTCGGACAAGGATTGATAGTTGACGGACGCGACCCTGGATACCTCGTTGACCGCGTTTGCGGCCATGATGTGCCCGAAGCCGAGCAGCACGGCCTGTACGCACACCAAGAAAGCGACCAAGGTTCCGAGCACGGCGAACGGCAGCTCCACAGCGCTTTGCCCCGAATCGGAACGCGCGCGCTTGGCCACGATCCCGAGCGCCACCAGCAGCCTTCCCACGGCGTCACCCACCGCAGGCGGTCGTTTAGTGGTTAAAGTCCCGGTGTTGACCTCGCCGACCAGCTCGTCGGGGGCATTCGGCACGACCGCGCTCACCTCGTGTTTGAGCACCCGGCCCACCAGCTCGGGCCGAACCTCGCGCTTGCGGTGATCCAAGTTGAGCACTAGCTGGACGTCGCCCGCCGAGCGAATGTCGAGGCGCTCCCAGGAATCAAGGCCGCGTCTGGCCGAGCGCAGCGAGATCAGATCCCCGCTCAAGACCAGGCAGACCTTGTCGGCCGAGTCGATGGCCCCGGCGCGGGCATCGTCGAGATAGCAGCCGCAGTCGACGATCACGAGCGAGAAGTGCAGCCGCAACTCGTTCAAGATGGTGCGGATCGCCGCCTCGGAGATGCCCTCGGCCTGCTCCACCCGCTCGGGAGCGCCGAGCAGGGCAAACCCAACGGGGACGTCCACCAACACTTCCCTGATTCCCCGCGGCCCGACATCGCCGACCAGCCCGGCCAGATCGGCCACCGAGCGCCTTGGGTTTACCGAGCACAGATACCCCAGATCTCCCGAGAGCAGGTCGAGATCTACCAGGCACACGCGCTGGCCGAGCCTGGTGGCCTCCATCGCCATCACGACGGCCAGGGTCGAAACTCCCACGCCGCCCTTGGCTCCGGCCAGTGCCACGACCTTGCCGCGATCCGTCAGCGGATCACCGGTGCGGCGCAGCACGGCGAGTAGACCGGCACGCCAGGCGGCGGCGGAGGTTACCTTGTCTTGAGCGTCTTGCAAGGAAATCGGCATGTTGATGATGCCGCGCGCACCGGCCTCGATGGCCCTGGCCAGGGGGAAATCCGGCTCCGCTACCAACAGGACAGCCACCAGCGGGTAGGCCCTGCCGATTTCGCGCACGAGGTCGATCGCGGCCAGCGCATCGTATTCGGCGGCGACGGCCACGACGTCGATGTCGCCGCGTTCGCCGAGCAGCCGCAGCAGTTCTTCGCCGTTGGCCAAGGTGTCGGCGATCTCAATCTCGGCCGATTCGGCGGCGACCGTCAGGAAGGCGTCGCGCAGGGCCGAATCGGAGCTGACAAGGGCTATGTTGACGCTCATGGGCACATCCCTGCCGCTTTGAGCTTTCGTATCACCGCGTCGTTGTCGATGCTGTGCGAGGATTCGTCCCCCACCGAGCGCAGCAGCAAGAAGGGGCGGAAATGCTCGTTGCTAAGAACGTTGGCCAGCTGGACTGTGGCTGCATCGGACACGCTCAAGGAGAAGGTGACCGGGTATTGCGCGACGGTGTCATTCGACTTGCCCTGGGTCTTCTGTGCCTCCCCCACGTTCACAACCTCGACGTTTTCCAAGGCCACTTCAGCAATGCAAGACGAAGCCTCGGACGATTGCGGTGCCGCCGTGTTCACGAACAAAACATCCACCCGGCTGCCGGCCTGGATCTGCCCGGCCACCCCAGATTCGATGTCTGCATAGAAGGTGGTCTGCACGTCCGTGCCGTTGCCGTCGGCTTCGAGAACAAAATCGGAGAAGTACAGGTATTTCCCGGCTTTCATATCCCCCAGGGCGACTTTGCCCACGGCGTCGGCTTCGTTGCGCACCTGATCCGTACCGACGTATTTGAGCGGAACCGCATCCAGCGCGACGTCGTCCTTGCTCAAGACCGCGCCTGCTTCGACGTCACGCACCAGTTTCCACACGGAGACCTTGTCACCGGTTTCGGCCGCCACCTGGTTCACGTAGACGACCAGTGCGACGAGCACCGCCAGTGCGCCGAGCACGGCGAGCACCATCAAGATCAGACCCCTGCGCTGTCTAGGGTTCACACCGCCTCCTTCTGCCCGGCCCCGCAGAACATGCACACGCCGTTCATGCGGATGCGCTCGCAGTTGAAACAACGCGGCAGCCTGGCCGCCTCCAGCTGCGCAAAGAGCACGCGCGGATCTTGGGTGAGGTAGGCCCACTCCACCCAGCGCCGGGCACCCCAATAGTCGCGCGGCGGGGCGCTTTCCCTGTCCAAGAATGCGGCGCGCCCGAACCACTGATCGACGCCGGGGTCATCGCTGCGGTTCAGCACCACCACCTGCGAGGCTGCGGGCGGCCCGGCTTGCAGCCGGGCGGGGATTTCCTTGAGTCCGGAAACCCGCTCGGTGTGCTCGCCGTCCACGTGGAACCAGGTGCCGGGCAGGTATCCGGACAGCTGCTTGACGATGGAGACGTTCTTGGGCAAGGCCGCGACGGAATCGATGAAGGCCTGGCAGACCAGGTAGCGGCGCAGCTCTTGCACCATCGCAAGGGCCTTATCTGCCGGAAGGTTTCGCGGCAGCAGCGCGAGGGCCCGGTGCAACACGTCGGCGGCGGTGAGGGGAAGGGAAAGCTCGACGACGGCCACATCGGCTCGATACGCCAGGGAACGCATCCAGCGCGCTAACTTGAGTTGGGCGTCGTCCTTTTGGAGTCTGACCAAAACACAGGCGGGATTGCGCGAACCGGCCGGCCCCTCAAGCTGGCTGAGCAGCTTGGGAAAATCGACTCTTTCGACGCTCGCCCCGGCAAAGCCGGGGAAGCCCATGTATATCGGCATTTTTCATTCCCCTAGCACGACCATTCGGTGCCGCTCAGCGTATCAGGAAATGTGCCTAGTCGAGGGTGATCCAAAAGTCCCAGCGGCTCGCGGTTATTAGGCCATGGCGAAGCACAAGGCCAAGATAAAGCCGATTTCGAGGAAGGGCCCGAAGGGCAGGGCGTCCTTTCTCCCGACGCGCTTGGCGAGCAACAGTGCAACCGAGACCAGGCCGCCGGCAAGAAACGAAATCAGGAATCCGGAGGCTGCGAAATCGATACCGAACCAGCCGAGGATGAGCCCAAGGGAGAGCGATAGTTTGACGTCGCCCAGACCAAAGGATCCGCCGCCGAACAGCGCCGAGACCAGGTAGACGAGCAAGAAGGCCCCGGAATAGCCGATGCCAATGAGCACGGCCCACAGGCCCCTTTGCCAATCCGAGGTAACGATGACGGCCAACGCCAGCCAGGCCGCCGAGGCAAGTGCCAGCGCCCCCGTCCAGCGGTTGGGCAGGCGCCTGACGTCGAGGTCGATGGCGACGGGGAGGTTCAGGGCAAGCACAAACAAGGCGGTCGCCGCGGCGAGCACCACACCCTCAGATACCGAAACACAAAGATAGGCCAGGCCCGCACCCAGCGCCCCGGCCAGCACCGGCCAAAGATGTTTGCGCACAGGCAGCTCGCGCTCGGCTTCCAGACGGTAGGAGTACTTCGACAGCCAGCCGCGCTGCGCCAGGCCCACCACCAGCCCGACGACAGCAACGGCAACCGAAGCCAGCGCCTGAAATAGCACTAGCCGATCTCCAGCCTGTCCCCCGCGTTCACGCCGGAGCGGGCGAAGAAGCCGACCGCCGCCTCCACGTGGGCGCGGACTTTGCGCGACGGCCAGGTGAGGCCCGTCCACGGGCGCAAGGTCTTGACGGCCAGCACCGTGCCGTCGTCGGCAACCTGGGCAACATCGATGGGATAGCGCATCCCGACCATGTGCACCGACGGGCAGGGCTCAATCCACATTGCCCCCGCGATTCCGTTGGTTCCGAGCAGCCCCCGCCCGCGTTCGCGGGCGGATTTTGCGACTATGAGCGGGCTGAGCGGAAATCCGTTGAGCATAAGAACTTGGCGGCCTGGGCCTGCTATTCGCCTCACCTTGCCTCCTAACCGATAACTCAGGCCACCAGCCTAGTGAAAGGGAATGAATACGGTTAGAACCTCAGGCCCAAATGCGGGGCCTAACTGTGTTCTGCCTCTTTGTCCTCTTCTTTCTCAGAACTCTTGTCGGATTCGAGCTCTTCGAGCAAGGTACGCAGCTCCGAGCGGATGAAATCTCGGGTGGCCAAGTCGTTCACGCGCGAGCGCAGGGAGGCGAGCTCGCGAGCCAGGAAGTCGGTGTCGGCCCTTGCCTGGGCGGTGACCTGACGGTCGTGCTCGATGGAGACCCGGTCGCGGGCCTCCTGCCGGTTTTGGGCCAGCAAGATAAGCGGCGCCGAATAGGAGGCCTGGGTCGAAAAGCACAGGTTTAGCAGGATAAAGGGGTACGGATCCCAGGGCCGCCAGAAAGCGGTGATCACGTTCGCGGCAATCCAGATGACGATAAAGATCGTCATGTACAAGATGAACTTGCCCGAGCCCATGAAGCGGGCGACGCGCTCGGCGAAGTTGCCGAAGGAATCGGAATCCATCGAAACGTGCGGGAGGAATCCGCGCTTGCGCTTGCCCGGGACGTTGAGGTTGTCGTTGTGCTCAGACACTGTCGCCTCCCTCTTGCACCTCGTCGAGCTGGATGCCGCGCCAGTCGGTCGGGAGGATGTGGTCGAGCACGTCGTCGACCGTCACCGCACCCAGAAGCCGGTTGTTTTCGTCGACGACGGGGGCACACATCAGGTCGTAGGTGGCGAAGTAGCGGCTCACCTGGGCGATGTCGAGCGAAGGATGCAGCGGCTGAATATCGGAGTCGATCGCGCGCGCGGCCAGGATCGAAGGGGGCTCGCGCAGCAGCCTTTGGATGTGTACTCCCCCTAGATAGCGGCCCGTCGGGGTATCTAAGGGCGGACGGCAGACGAAGGCGACGGAGGCCATTGAGGGCGTCACCTCTTCGCGGCGCAGCGCGGCGAGAGCGTCGGCGACGGTCGCGTCGGGCGGGATGATCACGGGTTCGGAGTTCATCAGGCCGCCCGCAGTTTCGGCGTCGTAGGTGAGCAGGTAGCGCACGTCCTCGGCCTCTTCGGGCTGCATCTTTCCCAGGATCGTCTCGGCCATCGAGGGGGTGAGCTCGGCGATCAGGTCGGCGGCGTCGTCGGGATCCATCTCTTCTAAGATGTCGGCGGCGCGCTCGGTGCCCAGCGTTCCGATCAGGGCCACCTGCTCGTCTTCGGGCAGCTCCTCCATGGCGTCGGCCAGCTGGTCGTTGTCCATCATCTTGACGACCTCGGCCCGGCGGCTGGGATCCATGTCGTGCAGCTCTTGGGCGACGTCCGCCGGCCGCATATCCACCAGCCTGGAGACGTGCTCCTCAGCAGAGTGGGCGGCGATCGCGGAGGTGAAGTCGGTGATCTCGCGCCAATCGACGATCACCACGTTGCCCTTAGAAAAGCGCTTGGCGCCCTCACGGATGGCGACCTCGGCGATCTCCCAGTCGGTGGATCGGGTGTGCTTGATCCCGACGTCGTAGATGGTCGCCTGCTCGTCGGATCCCTTGCGTTTCACCTTCTTATCGAACAGATCGTCGACGACCAACACCTCATGCTCGCGGCGTGAAAACCTTCCCGTATTCACCCATCCGGAAATCTGCACCTGGTCAGGGGAAATGGTGTGGACGCGTTCCATCGGCAAGAAGATGCGCCTCATGGCGAACAGCTCGACGACCAGCCCCTTCACCCTGGGAGCCCTTCCGGCGGTGCGGTACTGCACCACGACGTCGCGAATGCGCCCGACTTGTTCTCCATTGGGGTCGAAAATCGGCAACCCCTTAAGCCGGGAAACGAATATTGACTGGCTCGTTTGCATCAAGTCCAAGATTACTACGCCTGCGTTGCCAGACTGGGAAAGGGCCAACCTCTCGCCATCACGCAAACCCACCCTCGTCAACCATCCCCGTCATCTCACGCAACCCGACGTCACCAGCCCCCACAACAACCACGTCATCCGCAAACTCACCCTCGTCATCCTGCGCGCAGTCGCAGACCGCAGCGGAGCACAGCTCCCGCCCCAGTCTCAAGGAGCGAAGCGACGAATAGGATCTCACCCCGGACGAAACCCGCATCCCGGGCTCAAGGAGCGAATCGACGAATAGGATCTCACCCGGGCGAACCCGCACGAAACGTGACGATATACGGGCATTACGTAGCGTCCAGGTCTACTTTCCTAACAACAACCAATTCCGGCTCCTCATCATCAGCTTCGAGCTCCGGCTCGTCTTCATCCGCCACGGTCTTTTCCACCCGAACCGGCAGTTCCCGAAGTTCCGACGATGCGGCGTTGAGTTCATCGACCGTATCGGCCCCCAGCACGGAGACGGCTAGCGATCGGGCGTTGAGCTTGCGAGGATCGAAATCGGCCACTTCGTCGCCGAATTCTCCGCGGACTTGCTCACGGGCGTCGTTGGCGATGCCGCGCAGGTACTTCACCACCCGGGCAAATTTGCGCGCCAGCTCGGGCAGTTTCTCGGGCCCGAAGAGCAGCACGGCGATCACCGCTAGGGTGACGAGCTCCGGGAAACCGAGGTTGAAATCCATTTACATCCCAGCAGCGTCGAGGATCTTCAAGAAGGTGTCCACCTGCTCCTTAGAAGCCGGGACGATCGGCAGGCGGAGCGTCTCGGTGGCCCAGCCGCGTGCGGCGAGCGCACCCTTGACCAGCATGACGCCCTGGGTTGCGAATACCCCGCGGTAGACCGGCAGCAGCTCTTGGTAGAGCTCGCGCACCCGCGGCCAGTTGTGGTCGAGGATGTGGGTGAGCAGCTGCTTGGTGCGCCGGCCCGAGAAGTGCGTAGATGTGCCAACAACACCCACCCCGCCGACGCTCATCAGCGGCAAAATCATCGAATCGTCGCCGGCGTAATAGGCCAGGTCGGAGTTGGCGATGACGGTTCCGGAGGCGGCCAGGTCGCCCTTGGCGTCCTTGACCGCGACGATGTTTTCGTGCGTGGCGAGCTTGATCAGCACCTCGTCGGAAACGGCGGTGCCGGTGCGCTTGGGGATGTCGTAGATCATGATCGGGGCCTCGGTCTTATCGGCCACCGCCTCGAAGTGCGCATACACCCCCTCCTGGGTCGGACGAGAGTAATAAGGACAGACGACCAACAACCCGTGCGCCCCAGTGTGCGCGCTCTTAATTCCCAGCTGAATCGTGTGCTCAGTATCAGGAGAGCCGACGCCCGCAATCACCTGCGCCCGATCCCCCACCTCGTCCAACACGGCAGTGACAAGGGAAAGCTTCTCGGAATCGGATGTCGTGGGAGATTCGCCCGTGGTTCCATTAACCACCAGGGCATCGTTGCGCTGCTCGTCGACAAGATAGGCGGCCAGCCGCCTGGCCTCCTGATAGTCGACCGCCCCAGAGGGCTTAAAGGGGGTAACCATCGCCGTGATGAGCCGCCCGAAAACTGGTTGCGCCATGAGATCACCTTCGTTTGCGTTCGGGCACAGTCTACTTCACCGCGCGGAACGCCAGGCGAGACCCCGAGTTTGTGCGTCTCCACCCCAAAATCAAAATTGTTAGTAGCCCCCACTACCCTGTGAAACATGCTGAGCAACCAAGCCAAAACATATTGGGCCAAGAGCTGGCCAATGGGCACGCCGGAAATCGAATCCTGGCTGCCCTTATGGCAGCATCTGGAGGATTCGGCTCTTCTTGCCTACCGTCTATGGGACGAGTGGCTGCCTGATTCTGTGAAGAAGGTGATCACAAAGGGCTGTGGTTCTCCCGAATCCAGCCGTACACTTCTCGCCTTCTTGGCTGGGGTTCACGACATCGGCAAGGCCACTCCCGCATTCGCTGTTCAAGTGGGAATTTTGAGAGACGAGATGGCGAGGGAGGGGTTGCACCTTCCCAAGGAGATTGCTTCCAGCGAGCGTTCCCAGCGGCCCCATGGCTTGGCGGGCCAAGCGATTCTAATGCGTTGGCTGAGAGGAGTAGCCTATCATGCGGACAAAAACTAGCGGGAGTGGTATCACGCCCCTAACCCAAAGGGCGTTACATACGATGTCAGCAGCTGCTTCTGGGGCTGTAGCATTCCCTCTCATATTGTTGGGATTTATGGTACTTGGCCCGTATATTTTCGTGCCACTAATCCTATTTGTAGTTGACCCCGTTTTCCGGACACTGACTAAACAAGGGCGGTGGCTCTTGGGGAAGGATGTGTCCTATGAGTGGGACTGGGAAACGGCGCAGGAAGTTCACGCCGGAGTATAGGTAT
>JAISTE010000068.1 GCA_031272825.1 Propionibacteriaceae bacterium
GCGACCACCATGACGAGCGTGCTTCTACCCAACTTCCTTGAGCGCGGCAAGAAGATTATCAACATCCTGACTGAGCTCTCCGACAACCTGGGAACCGCCGACCAGCAGTTCAATGCCCAGGCTCAGGAAGCCCAGGACGCAGTCAACCGCTACGCATCGCTCAATATCTAGGAGGGGAAATGGCAGACGTACAGGTTTACAAGCACGCAGGCATTGAGGCTGAGGTCGTCAAAGATCTGCAGGACACGGTGAACAGCTTCGCTAGCCGGATCGAGAGGTTCGCCGAGGACGTGAACAAGCAGGTTCCGGAGTGGGAAGGCGGCACGAAGGAAGCCTTCGAGACCGCACGCGCCGAATGGACCAAGCAGATTCAGGCCCTGCACCAATGGGCAGCCCAGCTGCCGGGAGTCGTCTCGGGCATCAACGAGTCGGCCAGCAACCTCGACCGCCAGATGGCATCCAGGTTCTAAAGAGCACAACGTGTCCGTGGGGCCTTTGGTCCCACGGGCACGCACGCACATACCCAGGGAAAAGAGGGAACATGAGTGCCTCGTCTGAACCGACCACCGTAGGCGATCTTTTTGGCGGAATCGCCCGTAACGGATTGGCTCTTGTCAATGAGATGAACGTTGATCTAGACGCTGTCAGGGCCCAAGAGCTTTCACTAGCAGACACCGAAGATCAGTCCATCGCCATAAGGGCCGATGGGGCCTTGATGCTATCGGAGCAAACGGAGACAAAATGGGGGTACCAATACGGCCCCGACACCTTTCGGAAGCTTTACCAAAGGAGACTCGACGAGTTATTCACCGATGTAGATACGACCCTCACAAAGTTGCTCCAGGAGTCCACAGGCCTTGGCGAGTGGGCGGACAAACTCGAGGAACAAGAGAGCTTGTGGCGCGAAGAACTAATGAGGCACAGAGTCGATTAGCAGGGGAGAGCAATAAACATCATGTCAAGCTATACGCAATTGAGAGACGTGGCCGGGCTTCCTGGCACGAGCACTCTAGAGAACAACAGCTATGAGGCAGCCATAATCCGAATCCAACAAATCCTCGACGTTATCACTGCAGTCGAGCAGGACGACTCCGGGTCCTCGGGAAACGCATGGGATGCGGCACTTGAAGCGCTTGCCCTGCGGAAAGCCGAGCTCCAGGCGCACCTCGCCAGGCTGAATTCCCTCAAGGCCCACCATGACAACGCACAGGCCGCGATCACGGCAGCCAGCACGGCATTTGATTCCTTAACCTCCGACAAGGTCATTGAAAAGCAGGAGAGAGCATCCTCGACTGACGACCAGATAACGCGAGATCTTTACCAAGAGCGGGAACTCAAAGCCCAACGCATCTTGACCCAAATGAACGCAGCCGTCTACAGCGAGGCGCTGCTTCTTGACGAGCCGATCCAGACGGCCACGGACGCCGGAGTGTCCCATGGCGGCGCCGGTCGAAGCTTCGGAAGCTCCGTCAGCTCCGGGTACCGCGGCGCCGGCTCGGCCTATATTCCGTCCGTCGATCTGCCGACTGTCCCCGGAATTTCCGTGCCTACACCTACGACCCCAGGCTCGAGCGTCGGCTACGACCCCATCACAACGGATCCGATCACTCTGCCCGGCTACACCAGCCCCGGTGATTCCTGGAGCTACAACCCCAGCGATCCACAGAACTTCAACTATTCCCCGACACCTAGCACGACGGGCTCTTCGGGCTACTCGCCCGGATCGACGATCACGCCCGGCTCCGCGAGCCTATCTGGCGGTGTCGGCGGTGTCGGCGGTTCCGGCGGCGTTCCATCGGCGTCCTCGGCGGCGGCGGTGGGCGGCGGCATGGCCCTTGCGGGTGCAGCCGGGCTGGCCGCGAAGGCAGCGCTGGCCGCCAGAGCTGCGGCAGGCGCTGGCGGTGCCGGTGTTGGCGCAGCGGGAGTCGGCGCTGCGGGCGTCGGACGTGCTGGAGCCGTGGGAATGGCCGGTGCCGGCGGTGGTGCTGCCGGGCGCGGAACCACGGGCCGGGCTGCGGCGATCGGAAAGTCTGCCGGGCGTTCCGGCGTGGCCGGAGCAGGTGCCGGAGGCGGCGCAGGCGGCAAGGACAAGGGAAAACGCAAGCGCGGCTCGGGCGGAACCGCCGAGTTCGCAAGCCTCGACGAAGACCGTTACGAGGGCCTCGTCGAGGACGTCGCGAACTCCGGAAGCGCCGATTCGCTCAAGCCGGTCGTCGAAGACGATTCCAGCTGGTGATTCAGCTCGCGAAGAAGGTCACGTGCACGTGGTCGTAGTGGTTCTCGGTATCCGAACCGCGATCGGCCATATTCACCCAAGTACCCCTCGAAATGCGGTAGTTGCGCTGCCGCCAGATCAGGTACTCCACGTGCAGCGAGCTGGCGTTCGCGATCACCCACTTGGCGATCCGATCCCCCAGTTCCTTTGACTGCTTCGCCTTCGCCGAGCTGCCGTTAGAGCTGCCGTAAGGCATCATGATGTCGATCGCCCGCCCCTGCGTGTGGTCGGCGGCATAGGCAGACGACGAACGCCAGCCGTAGATCGTCTTGACCTCCGGGAACGCCTGCCGCACCGCGAGCACCGCCGCCTGGCCGTACTTGCCGAGCCGGTTCAGCGTCTCCGAGCCCAGATTTCCCGCACCCGGCTCAACGGTGGTCAGGTACTGGCTGGAAACCCAGCGCAGCACACCGCCGAAGATCACCTGGGTGTACCCGTTCTGGGTGACGCCCGTCGTCACTAGCAGCGTCCCGTACGCGAGCACCGCGATCTTGCCGGTCTCGACGCCCGGACCCTCACGCAAGTTCACGTCAGTAGCGTTGATGTACAGGTTGGAGGTGCCGGTCAGCGTCTCCATCCCAGCGGTCGCCGAGCGGTAGTAGCCGGTCAGCACCCAGCCGCTCTGGCTGCCGTAGACGACCTGCGAGTACTGGTTCGCGTGGTTGCCCGTCAGGGAAATCTGCGAACCGGCCGGCAACGTGGCCAGCAAGCTAGCTGACGAGTTGGAGTCGGCGCGCAGCGACAGCACGGACGTCGTGATTGCTTCCCCCACCACCGCGGGTAGCGGAGTCACGATGTTCTGCGGCGCATCGGGAGTGGTAGTCGTCTCGCTTAGGGTCTTCTTCTCGGACAGATAGGCGGTGTAAACCCAGCGCTTCTTGCCCGAATACTTGATCTCGGAATACTTGCCGCTCGTTCTGCCGGTGACGGTTAACTTGGTGTTCTTCTTCACCTTCTTGACCAGCGTCGACTTGGTCTTGGCCTTGGAACGAATATTGACGTTCTTCGTCGTATACAACTTCCGCTTTGTGCCTGTGACAAGCGGTTTCGTTGTGTTCTTTGCCTTCACCCACTGGGTGTAGACGTACGCGGTGCCCCCGTTGAAACTTATCGGGAGCCACTTCTTCTTGATCTTCCCAGTCCCCTTGATGTAGACGCCGGGTTTGTGCGTTGTGATGACGCTTTGGTCCAGCCCTGGGCCAGAGCGCACGATCAGCTCGGCGGTCACATCGGAGG
>JAISTE010000105.1 GCA_031272825.1 Propionibacteriaceae bacterium
CTCGAAGCAGACGCCATCATCGACAACGGCGCGGGCTGCTGGGCCGCCTTCGAAGTGAAACTCGGAGCCCGAACGGAAGTGGTGGACGAAGCAGCCGCCAAACTGCTGAGACTCCGTGACGCGGTTGATATCCGCCGCAGCGGCACTCCCGCAGCCCTGGTGGTCGTCACCGGGTCCGGTTTCTCCTACCTCCGGCCGGACGGGGTGTCAGTGGTTCCGATAGGGCTGTTGCGAAACTGACCATCCACACCCGATGGGCATCCGATCCTCTTGGACGACGTGCCCGCCCAGATCGCGGTTGCTTTGTTGGGACGAAACCTACGGGTCCAAGACGGGCTGGCAGCCGCCGACAAAGCCGAATTGCGCGATTGGTTCCGCGAGTTGAACCGCCCACCTGAAGGTAGAACTAACCCCGAGCCGGCTCCGCGCCCATTCGGGCGACGTAGATGCGCGCCCTGGCGGCGCGGATCGCTGAAGTCAAGTCTGGGGGACTGCACCACCGTGCCGTACAAGCAGATCGTGATCGCCGCCGGCGAGGGCGACAAGGCCGCCCTGGGCGCCTTCGACTACCTGATCCGCACCTGAGGACGGTAGTCTCTGGATGTGCGCCGCCTCAACCTCTTTGGCCCGAGCGATATCACGGGACCTTGCTGCTGCGAAACGATGCACCGGAACGTGACGTCGACCTGCCCGCAACATGAGGACCGCTTCGACTGCCCCGACGCCCTGCTGCATTACAGCGCCCCGTTCGACGAGTACGGCATCATAGTCCACGATGGTGGCACGTCGTACGTTGTCATCGGCTTCTGCCCCTGGTGCGGCGCCAAGCTGCCCGAATCGAAAGCCGACAAGTGGTTCGAAGAACTCGAGGAACTGGGCTACGACAACCCGCTATTCGACGAGTCGTCCATCCCGGAGAAGTACAACTCGGACGCCTGGTGGCGCGACGGGTAGTGTCCGCTATCCCACGTCATTTCGGCTTCCGCCGGGGGCCATCGATTCAGCCAGCCATTCGGCGTTCGCCTTGGCTTCGATGAACCTTCGTTGAAGGAGGCCGACCCCACACCCCTCTTACCGTGCTCTCCGAAGGTTGTCCCAATGTCCTTTACATTAGGACACAACGGTCGGCTGCACCTGCGCCGCGGCTAGCCGGATGTCTGTGAGCAGGTCAGGGTACGGGTCGACGAGCGGCCCGCGAGCCGCGGCGACCGTTTCGTCCACCGACCGCAAGTCATCGCCGACCGTGTAGTAGCGGCCTTTCGTTTGGCCGTGGGCGGCCAGCAAGCCAAGGTCGGTCAGCCGGGCGAGATCACGGGTCGCTGTCCGGATGTCCGCGCCCGTCGCCCCGACATAAGCAGGGCGGGTGACCCGCCAGCCCAACAGCGCGTTGAAGAGGGCCTCCTCGACTCGCTCGGGCAAGCCGTGGCGGGCCAGCAGTTCGTCCAATTCGAGCCAGCGCCGGCCGGCGTCCGCGAAACGTTGTTGCGTCGTCTGAGCCTGCATGTGGTGAGCGCGCAGATTGAACCTGACCCAGTCTCCCGTGTCCCGGGCAGGCTGCCACGTTCCGCCCTGGGTGGCCCTGAGCACGTCGTAGTAATCCCGGGTGTTGGCGCCCAGCCACTCCTCGATGCTGGAGAATGCCGGTTCGAGAAGATCGTCTTGGGCTAAGGCCAGAGTCTGAAGGGCGCGGGCCATCCGACCGTTGCCGTCGCGGAAGGGATGGATGGACACGAGGTTGAGATGGGCCATGGCTGCTTTGACGAGCGGCGATTCCTTGGACCGTCGCACCTGGTCGACCAGGGCCCGCATCAGCGCGGGAACCTGCTCGGCCGACGGCGCCGTGTAGGCCAATCCCGCCTCGCTGGTGACGTAGACCGGGCCCGAACGGTAGACGCCCGGAGCCTTGCCCAGGTCGTGTTCCAGCAACATGAAATGCAGGGCGCGGATGACGCTCTCGTCGAGCGTGAAGCCGGGCGACGTGGCGACGTTGAGGACATACGTCATGACCCGCCTGTAGCCCTGGATTTCCGCCCACGTCCGCCGGTCTGCGTCAAGCGCGGGCTCGCCGTCTACGGCCGCGGCCGCGTCGGAGTCGCTGACCACGTAGCCCTCGATGCTGTTGGATCCGCGGATCGCCTTGGCTTGAGCAGCGCGGCGCAACGTCCCCTGCCACCGGCGTGGCACGCGCAGGACCTGGGACAACTCACGCCGCATCGAATCGATTTCCGCCAGGACAGCCTTGTCGCGCGCATCTAGCGCAGGGGGAGAGAAGATGACAGCCATGACCCAATGTCCTTTACATTAGGACACAGCTTAGCATGTGGGTGTGCCGGGGTTGGAGCCAGGAACGCGTATCGGCAGCGAGGCCCGCCCGCTGGCCGAGCCCGAGCAACTCGGGATTCTCCATGGCAAGAAGTTCGCCCGGTACAGCTAACCCCGAGTCGGCTCCGCGCCCATCCGGCGGTTAAGGTGTCTCCCAGCCGAGCCGCTCGCCCAACAGGAAGGACGCGTACATCGGCAGGGAGACCAGCCCTCTTTCCTCCCCGAAGTTCTTGGTCGATATGCGGATGGCGTACGGCGGGCTGTACAGTTCCCTGAACCTGGCGAGCGAGCGCGAGCGCGTGTTGTCCCCCGCCTTGACCTCGATGGGCACCGCAGACGCCTCGGCGTCCTGCGCCACGAAATCCACCTCGGCCGTGCCTTTCGACGCCCAAAAATAGTTCGGCACGCCGCTCGCGGTCAGCGCGTTGGAGACGGCGTTCTCGGCGAACGACCCGGCCCAGCCGCCGAGCTTCCCCAATCCGAGTGCCACCTGCGCGGGCGGTAGCGAGGACTTGGAGGCCAGCAGGCCGGTGTCGAGCATGTAGAGCTTGAATGAGGAGTGTTCGGCCCTCGCGGAGAGGGGAGCCCTCCCTGCTCCCACCAGCTCGCATCTGGCGACCAACCCGGCCGCTTGCAGCCAGTCGATCGCCAACTCGTAGGACTTGGACCTTGCCCCATCGTGGATCCCGCTGTACTTGAAACGGTGGTTCTCCTTGGCCAATTGGCCGGGGATGGACCGCCACGCCTCCAGTGCGCGGGCCGTCTCACCAGCGGACGCGTACTTCGCCATGTCGGCCACGAAGGCGTTGTCGATGCCCTGCTGGATGGCCATCGCGTAGTTGAAATCCTCCCGTTCGGCGAAATCGGCCACTACCTGTGGCATCCCGCCGACGGCGAGGTACTCGAAGAACGTGGTGAGCGCGGCCTCGTGCAGCGCCAGCGGCTGGAGCGACGTGTGGGATTCGCGGATGAGCCCGGCGAGCTCGGCCTTCCCCCGCGCCCACAGGTATTCCTCGAAGTCGAGCGGGAACATCCGGAGCTGGTGGACCTTCCCCACAGGGAAAGAGACATTCTCGCGGTTGACCGCTACCCCCAGCAGGCTTCCCGTGGCCAAGACATGGTAGTCCAAACCTGATTCGGCGAAATACTTCAGGCTGGTTAGGGCCCGCTGGGACGCCTGTATCTCGTCCAGGACGAGCAGTGTCGTCCCCTCGACGATGCTGTGCCCCGTCAGCGCCGACAACTGGCGGGCAATCCTGACCGGATCCAAATCCCCCTCGAACACCTGCGCGGCCTGCTTGGACGCCTCAAGGTTCACATACGCCACATCGGAGTAGTTGGCCTCCCCGAAGGCAAGGGCTGCCCAAGTCTTCCCCACTTGGCGCGCACCCCCGAGCAGCACCGGCATCCGGCCCTCCAGCGGGCTTCCGGGCAGGCTGCCCCGCTTCCACTCCAGAAGCTTGCCGGCGATCTTACGTTCCATTTTCGTGCCTTTGTCAACACTTTTATGTTGCAAAAAGTGTATCACAATCACACAAATACGTCGTTAGCGCCGGATTCTAATCCGAAGCGCAACACCTTCCCAGGCTGAGGTCTGTTCTAGGGATCTCTGCAGGAAGGACTCTGACCATGGCCGCCGACAGCAACCGCCCCATCCAAGATGTGATCCTTGACTTCACGCTGGCCGAGTTGGCCAAGGAGGGCGTGCCTGCCCGTGTCCGCCAGGGCGATGACGGCTACGACGGCACCACTGGAAGGCCAGGATTGTTGATCCCGTCACGCTGTCGCTGACGCGCCCCGTCCAGACCTTTCCGCACAGTTGCGCAACCCACGGTCTGTGAGAAACTGATCGGGTGTTCGCCATGGATGCCGATGAGTTCGAGCAGGCAGTCGAAGAGGCGCTGGCCGAGTTGCCCGCCGAGTTCGCGGATCTGCTGGAGAACACCGTCGTCATGGTGGAAGACGACGCACCCGACGACGATCCCGAGTTACTCGGCCTTTACGACGGCGTGGCGCTCACCGATCAATACGGCGGCAGCGAATACGGGCAACCTCCCAACGTCATCACCATCTTCCGCAACCCCACCCTGGAGATCTGTGACTCCCGCGAAGACGTCTTGGACGAGGTCTACATCACCGTGATGCACGAAGTCGCGCACCACTTCGGCATCGACGACGAGCAGTTGCATCAGTGGGGCTGGGCCTGAC
>JAISTE010000117.1 GCA_031272825.1 Propionibacteriaceae bacterium
GCGTGGGCCTCCACTGGGAAAACGGCAGCACCCATCGCGGTGATCATAGCGGTCGCAACCACGACCGAGCTCACCGGGCGCACGGCAGCATGAAGCCGTCGGAACATAGCCCGTCATTCCTCTCTAGACGAGGCCAGTCTCCCCCTTATGAGCTGGCCTAATCGGTTCTGACAACCTACTTTGCCCGCCTCGACGGGCGCCAACCACTCGCAGCAAACCCTCAACCACTCCGAGGAAGCTTGAGCGCAAAAATCAAACGTTTGAGGGCGTCACACCTTGTGGGCGCCGGGTTCAGGGTAACTTCAGGGTTTCGACGGATAGTAATGGGAGACACCCCTACTCCGGTACCCATTATCTCGTCATCCCGCACCTCCACCTCCACCATCATCCTGCACCCCCACCTCCACCGTCATCCCGCACCTCCACCTCCACCGTCACCGTCATCCTGCGCGTAGTCGCAGGATCTACCCCAAACTAACCAAACGAAATGTATAGATCCTGCGACTTCGCGCAGGATGACGAACGGTTAATGCCGTAAACGCGCAGGATGACGAACGGTTAATGCCGTAAACGCGCAAGATGACGAACAGTCGAAACTGTAAACTCCCACTACGGCTGTTCACGGACGCTTCGGGATGGAATCCCGCATGAGCTTTGCCAGGCGCTCGGCACGCTCGTCGGTGAAGAGTTTCTCCAGGGTTTCCAGCTCCCCAGCGGAGTTCGACAAGGGCATACGCCAGTTCGGGTATTCGTGGTAAGTACCCGGCTGGTTCTGCGTGCGCCTGTCCCCCACCGCGTCCGGGAGCGCGACCTGGAGCAGCTGGCACGGGGTCAGGGTCAGGTACTTGTACAGGGCCAGCACGACCTCTTCCGTCTCGGTTTCGGCGCCGGTCAGGAACCCGCGCTCGCGCAGGATGCGCAGCAGCCGCTCTTGCTCGCCCTTGGCCTGGGCGAGTTCGTCGTCCAGGTTGCCGTCCAACAGCCCGAGCTTGTGCTGAAGCCTCACGTGGTCAAGCTTGAGATAGCCCTCCGTAGGGGGCATGTCATGGGTGGTGACGGACGCCATGCACGCCTCCCGCCAGGTTTCGGCGGCCTTGGGGGTGCCGTCGTCGTAGTTCTCGAACCAAACCACGGACGTCCCCAAAATCCCGCGATCAGCCAGGTACTGCCGCACCCACGGCTCGACGACCCCAAGATCCTCGCCGACGACCAGCGCACCCGCCCGGTGGGCCTCCAGGCACAGGATGCCGACCATCGCCTCGTGGTTGTAGCGCACGTACGTTCCCTGCGCCGCCTCGAAGCCCTTTGGAATCCACCACAGACGGAACATGCCCATCACGTGATCGATGCGCACACCGCCGGAGTTGCGCATCAGGGTGCGGATCATCTGCTTGAACGGCTCGTAGCCCAGCTCCTCCAAACGGTCGGGCCGCCAAGGCAGCTGGCCCCACTCTTGCCCCTTGTGGTTGAAGTAATCAGGCGGCGCCCCAATGGTGACACCCTTGGCGAAGATGTCCGGATTGGCCCAATATTCGGCCGATTTCACCCCGACGCCCACGGGCAAGTCCGTCAGCAAACCCAACCTCATCCCTGCATCGACCGCACGGGATTGAGCTTCCAGCAGCTGACCGTCGGCCACCCACTGAAGCCACATGTAGAAGCGCACCTCGTCGTCGTGCTCGGCAGCAAACGCCTCGACGGCCTCCGAGTCGACCTGCTGGTATTCCTCGGGCCACTCGCGCCAATCGACGTCGTACTCCACGGCCAGCGCACACCAGCGGGAGAAGCGCTTGAGATCGTCGCCCTCCCTGGCAATGAAGTTGTTGAGCGCAACTTGCCTTGCCGGACGCAGCTTGTGGGCGAACACGATCCGCAGCGCCTCAACCTTGGAGACGATCACCACATCCCGCTCGATCTCGTCGACGCCCTTGAGCGAGGCGGCAAGCTTGGCCTTGATAGAGGCGATCTTCGCCCGCTCTTTCTCGGTGAGCTCGGCATATTCGGGGATGGACTCTGGGCGGATGTACAGCAGATTCAAGAACCGACGCGACACCGGCAGGTACGGGGAATCCTCCACCGGCGGCATCGGCGCGCCAGACTGCAGCGGGTTGACCAAGATGTAGTCGGCGCCCGCCTGGCCGCCCGCCCACACGCTCAGGTCGATCAGATCCTGGAGATCGCCGAAATTCCACGAGTCTTCGGAGAGCACGGAGTAAAGCTGGGCGGAGTAACCCCAGGCGCGGTTGCGGCCCAGTGCCCGCGGACGACCGAGGGTGCGCGGGGAGACGATGAGCGGCGTCTCGTGAACGCCGGTTTCGGTTGTCGCCTGCAGGCGGTGGTAGCCGACCGGCAGATCGCCGGGCAGATCGAAGGCAGCCTCGCCGATCAGGTTTCCGCGGATCATCCTCGGGGGAACCAGGTGATCGACCTGGGGAATCTGCCAGTAGTTGCCGTCCTCGGTGATGACCGTGAGGTACACCCAGTTGCCGTGCGGAACGTGAACGTAGACCCGCCAAGAGGTACCGCGGGTTTGCACGATGCAGGGCGGGAGCGTGCGCGTCCAGGTGGCGTTGTGGCGTTCTTCGAGCGCTGCGGCTGCCTTCTCGTCATCCGAGGCATCGACGCCGAACCCGGCCAGGATTCCGATGATCGCCTCGTCGGAGGGCACGATCCGCTCTCCGTTGAAATTCCAAAATTCCGTCGCCAGCGAAAATTCTTCGGCAAGCTGTGCGAGATATGAGCCCGGCTCCATCGATACCCCTTCAGTACGCATCCACGCGCAATACAACGCTGTTGGCAAGCCTACCCAGGGCCACGACTGGGCTCAATATCCGAGCCGCTCAGACTTTGGGTTTAGAAAGCTGGGCCTACTTCTGAGGGTCTTTGTTGCCCGGCTTGAGCCCCTCCCAAATCTCCTTGCACGTCGGGCACACGGGGAACTTCTCCGGATCCCGGCTGGGCACCCACACCTTGCCGCAGAGGGCGACAACCGGCGTGCCCATCACGAGCGCCTCCGTCAGCTTGTCTTTAGGCACGTAGTGGGAGAACCGTTCGTGATCCCCCTCATCAATGCGCCAATCAAGCTTTTCGTCAGTACGTTCGTCGATAAGTGTTCCGCCGCCAGTTGAACTCATGCGGCCAGTCTACTCGGCGAGGCAATGGGGAATGCCGTGGATCGGCTTGCAGGCAAAGATTGCGCGAATCGCTGCCGCTCAGCGCCGCAAGCTGCTAGCTTCGCTTCATGAGTGAGGTTTTCGATGCGATGGCTGCCATGAAGGTGCGCCGGTCTATTAGGGCTTTCGACGGCCGGGCGTTGAGCGAGGAAGATGCCGCGAAGCTGCGCGAGTACGTCGTGGCTACGCGCCCCGGATTTGGAGTGACGGCCCGCGTCGAGTTTATCCAGGCGGATTTCGGCCCCGAGCGGGTGAGACTGGGTACGTACGGTTCGGTGAAGGGCGCGAAGGATTTCCTGGGGCTGGTCTATGCAGAGCAGCCGTTCGCCGAAGAAGCCGCCGCGTGCTGGTTCGAGCAGATCGTCTTGTACTGTACGTCGCTCGGCATCGCCACCATCTGGCTGGCCGGGTTCACCCATTCGAGCTTCGACAAGTATGTTCAGTTAGCCGACGGTGAACGCGTGCGCTTCGCCTGCCCTGTCGGCTATGCGGGCGGGACGAAGCCGATGATTGAACGCCTGGGCCTAATCAACACCGACAAGATTCACGCCTCCAAGAAGCCGATCGACAAGCTCTGCATCGGCTCCAGCTTCCAGCCGCTCACGCTCGCAGACCTAGGCGAGTTCGCCGAGCCAGCGCAAATGGTGAGAATCGCCCCGTCAGCCAAGAACCTGCAGCCCTACTTACTAATGGTGGACGACGGCCGGTGCCGCTTCTTCCACGACGGTTCACGTTTCGCCCGCACCGACGCAGGCATCGCCATGTGCCACTTCGCGCTCGCCGCGAAAGCAACCGGGATTGAGGGAGAGTTTGTCCATGAACAAAACGTGCCCACCCCGCCCGGTTACAGCTACTCGATCTCGTGGGTCAGGAGCTGACCTTTTTCGTCAGGCACTTGGCACAACAAATACGCCACATATACAAAGCCCCGCCCTGAGCTACAGGGCGGGGCAAGAACGTTGCCGCTAAAGATAAGCCGACAATGACATGCCTACGAGATCGCGGCCAGCGTTTCCCTGGCCATCGCCAGTTCCTCGTTGGTGGGAACTACCAGGATCTTGACCTTGGACGTCGCGGCGGAGATGATCCTTGGCTCCTTCGAGCGCACCTTGTTGGCCTCTTCGTCCAGCTCGAAGCCCAGGGAGGCGAGCCGGTGGATGAGGCGGGCGCGAACGTCGGGATCGTTCTCGCCCACGCCTGCGGTGAAGGTGATGGCGTCGACGCCGCCGAGGACGGCCACGTAGGCACCCACGTAGCTCAGCAGCCGGTGAATGTAGACGTTCATCGCCAGCTCCGCCTGCTCGTCGCCTTGGGCGATGAGAGCCGAAAGATCACGGAAATCGGTGACGCCCGCGAGGCCCAGCATCCCAGACATGCGGTTCAGCATGGTGTCGATCTCTTGGACGTTCGAGTTGAGCACGCGGCCAAGATAGGCGTGCAGCCCCGGATCAACATCCCCGGAACGCGTGCCCATCACCAGGCCGGCCAGCGGCGTCAGACCCATGGACGTATCGACGGCCACACCGTGGTCGATGGCGGAGATGGAAGCCCCGTTGCCCAGGTGGCACACGATCTGGTTGAACGAGTCGTAGGGCTGGCCCAGCACCTCGGCGACCTTCTGGGAAACATAGGAATGCGACGTGCCGTGGAAGCCGTACTTGCGGATTTGGTATTCCTTGGCGAGCTTGGCGTCGACCGCGTAGGTGTAGGCCTCGGCGGGTAGGGTCGAGAAGAACGCCGTGTCGAAGATGGCAACCTGCGGAACGTCGGGCAGCACCGCGCGGGCCGCCTCGATGCCCATGATGCCCGGCGGGTTGTGCAGCGGGGCCAGGTCGGAGAGGTTGCGCAGGGCCTCGACCACCTCGTCGGTGATGATCGTGGTCTCGCGGAAACGCTCGCCGCCGTGAACCGTGCGGTGGCCGACCGCGATCACCTTGGAAAGGTCAGGGCCGACCTCGTTGAACAGGTTGACGAGTGCGTGCAGGGCCTCGCGGTGGTCGGCGAAATCTTGTTCGCGGACGTATTCCTTGTCGCCCACCTCGTGCTTGATGCGCGATCCCTCGATGCCGATGCGCTCGACTAGCCCAACGGCGTCGACGTTCTCGGTGTCGGCGTCGATCACTTGGTACTTAATAGATGACGACCCGCAGTTGAGCAGCAGAATCGGTCTTGGCATTTATCTTCTCTCTATTCGTTAGTTGAGATCCCGCGACTTCGCGCGGGATGACGGGTGGTGTTTGATTCGCTACTCGGCCTGCGCCTGGATGGCGGTGACGATCACGGTATTGACGATGTCGTCGACCAGCGCACCCCGGGAGAGGTCGTTCACCGGCTTGTTCAGCCCCTGCAGCAGCGGGCCGACGGCCAACGCCCCCGCGGTGCGCTGAACCGCCTTGTAGCAGATATTTCCGGCTTCCAGGTCAGGGAAGATGTAGACGGTCGCCTGGCCGCCGACGAGCGAGCCGGGGCACTTGAGATTGGCGACGGTCTTGTCGTAGGCGGCGTCGAACTGCAGCGGCCCATCGAGGGCGAGCCCGGGGGCCTTCTCCCACGCGATCTTGGTGGCCTCGCGCATCCGATCGATGTCGGGGCCGGAACCGGATTCGATCGTGGCGTACGTCAGCATCGCAACCTTGGGGACGATTCCGAAGGCAACGGCCGTCTGCGAGGAGGCGATGGCGATGTCGGCCAGCTGCTCGGGCGTCGGGTTCAGGTTGACGGCGCAGTCGGCGAAGACGCAAACCCCGTGTTCCAGCACCATCAAGAACGCCCCAGAGACGACGGACTGGCCCGGCTTCGTCTTGATGAACTCCAGTGCCGGGCGGATGGTGTCGGCCGTGGTGTGCGCGGCGCCGGAAACCATGCCGTCGGCCTCGTCGAAGTAGACCATCATGGTGGCGAAGTAGGACAGGTTCTTCAGCTTCTCGCGGGCCTGCTCAATCGTGACGCCCTTCTTGGCCCGCAGCTCGGCATATTTCTCCGCATACTTTTCGACGCGCTCGGGATCGGTGGGGTCGATGACGGGGATACCTTCAATATCGACGTCCAGCGCGGCAGCCTGCGCGGCAACCTTCTCGGCGTTGCCCACCAAAATGACGTCCACGACGTCCTTTTGCTTCAAGACCGCGGCGGCCTTGAGGATGCGGTCGTCGTCTGCCTCGGGCAAGACGATGCGCTGGCGCTTGGCTTTCGCGAGCGTCTCAAGCTTGGATTCGAACGCGTATTGGGCGTTGTTGACTGCGTTGTATTTCTTCAGGTCGGCGATCAGTTTCGCGGAGTCCGCTGCCTCTCCCGTAAGGGCCGCCGAGAGCTGGGCACCTAGCTCTGCGGCGATCTGGGCGCGCTCCTGCGCGGTAGCTCCGGCCTGGCGTACTTTGGTGCCAACAGTGTTGGCGAGGTCGTTGGCCATGGCCGCTACCTTGGCGGCCAATTCATCAGTAGTGCTCACAGTGGCACATTATCGTCTTTGCGCGTGTTCAAGCCATAATCTGCCGGAATCGGGCGGTTTTTCGACGGACCGTAAGGGAGAAGTATTCGTCATCCTGCGCGTAGTCGCAGGATCTCAACCACACTCTCTCACCTCCACCAAAGTAGATCCTGCGACTTCGCGCAGGATGACGAGGTGAAGAAACAGGATGACGAGGTGAAGAAGCAGGATGACGAGGTGAAGAAGCAGGATGACGGGTGGCAGGAAGCAGGATGACGAGGTGAAGAAGCGGGATGACGGGTGGTGGGAAGCGGGATGACGGGTGGCGGGAAGCGGGATGACGGGTGGCGGGAATCGGGATGACGAGTGGCGGGAATCGGGATGACGAGTGGCGGGAGCCGGCTCAATTGCCCACATGTCAAGACCAGATTTGGCCGTGCTTCGCCGCGACGGTAAAGTTTTCCCTCGGTGTTTACGCCCTCCTGCTCCAGGAGATACCTGGAGCCGCTCAGTCCAGAGGAGGTGGAGTCAAGCGTATGCGCAAATACGAAATCATGGTCATCATCGATCCTGAGGTTGACGACCGTCAGGTACAGGGGCTTTTGGATAAGCCGCTGAAGGCCTTCGCCAAGAACGGCGGAGTCGTCGATTCGCAAGACATCTGGGGCCGCCGCAAGTTGGCCTACCCCATCAACAAGAAATCCGAAGGCATCTATGCCGTCCTGGATCTCACCGCAGAGCCGTCCGTAGTTAAGGAACTGGATCGCCAGTTCACCCTCAACGAACAGATCATGCGCACGAAGGTTATCCGCCCCGACACCCACCAGTAGGAGGGGTCATGGCAGGAGACACCATCATCACCGTCGTCGGGAACCTGACCCGCGATCCGGAGCTGCGGTTCACGCCCAGCGGCCGGGCAGTGGCGTCCTTCTCGGTGGCGTCCACGCCGCGCAGCTACGACCGTCAAAGCGGAGAATGGAAGGACGGCGATCCGCTGTTCCTGAACTGCTCCGCATGGGGTCAGCTCGGCGAGAACGTGGCCGAATCCCTTGCCAAGGGCTCGCGCGTGATCGTCCAAGGGCGTTTGACGTCCCGCACGTACGAAACCCGCGAGGGTGAGCGCCGCACGGCGATGGAGATCCAGGTCGAAGAGATCGGCCCGTCGCTTCGCTTCGCGACCGCGAAGGTGCAGCGCAGGTCGTCCGATTTCGGCGGTTCCGCCCAGTCCCACCAGGCTCAGGCCCCGCGCCAGAGCTGGGCTAGCGAGGAATCCCCCGCTTCCGATCCTTGGGCCGACGCCGCTGGCGACGACATCCCACCGTTCTGATTTTTTGATTGAGGAAAGAAAATGGCACAACGCAGACAACCCAGAATTAAGAAGCTGGCCCCTGTGAAGCAGATTCGCATCGGCCATATCGACTACAAGGACACGCAGACCCTGCGCAAGTTCATCTCCGAGCGCGGCAAGATTCGCGCCCGCCGCGTGACCGGTCTGTCCGTCCAGGAACAGCGCAAGGTCGCCATCGCGGTGAAGAACGCCCGCGAGGTCGCCCTGCTGCCCTACGCCACGACCGCACGCTAGAAGGAGAAGCGAAAATGAAGTTGATTCTCACCCAGCCGGTCGAGCACGTCGGCGTCCCCGGCGACATCGTCGAGGTCAAGGACGGCTATGGTCGCAACTACCTGCTGCCGCAGCACTTCGCCATTGCGTGGAGCCGCGGCGCGGAGAAGCAGATCGACGGCATCAAGCGCGCCCGCGACGCCCGCGAGGTTCGCTCCGAAGAGCACGCACAGCAGCTGCGCGAGCAGCTCGAGGCCTTGTCCGTGAAGGTTTCGGCCCGCACTTCGGATTCCGGTTCCCTGTTCGGCGCGGTTACGCCCGCCGAGCTGGCCCTGGCTATCAAGAAGGCTGGCGGCCCGTCCGTCGACAAGCGCTCGGTTCAGATCGCCAAGCCGATCAAGTCCACTGGCACCCACACCGTGGGTGTGAAGCTGACCCCGGCTGTCACGGCGCACCTGAAAGTGGCCGTCGTAGCCGCCTAAAGCTCCTGGCGGCCCGTTCGGGTAGGGTTCGGGCCGCTGGTCGATAAGTGAAGCGTCCACCTCCGGGTGGACGTTTTCATTTAAGTAACTAGGGGGATAGTCAGGGGAACGCCTAGCTGAAAATTGTCTGAAGGCAGTCTTAGGCTGTTCTCATGATGGTTCGAGGTATTGAGAGCGAGCACAGCGATGTTGGCACGCTCACGATGATTTTTGCGCCCCCCGCGCTGATGGCCATCGCGTTCATCTGCTTATTGGTCTTTTAGTTGGTGGGGTTTTGCCCCGGATCAAGTCCGGGGACGATCCCGGGTCGAGCCCGGGGAAGGGTAGATACTGCGACTGCGCGCAGCATGACAGTGTCAGGTAAAACGACTGCTCACGCCAGGTCGCGCAGCAGCAGGCCGGCGGTGTTGTAGGCCGCGACTGCGTCCAGCTCCAGCGTCGACGCCGCCGATTCGAAGCCGTTGACGTAGTAGAGCCTGTCCCAGAGCTTGAACGGATCGGAGTGCAGGCCCGGAGAGAGCACCGGATATGCGCCCGGCCAGTGCCAGCGCCCGACCTCGTAGACCTTTGAGAACACCGAGACGACCTCTTCGGCGGGCAGCGGCTTGCCGACGGTGAAGAATTTGTAGATCCGCTGCTTGTGCTGGGGCGAAAAGCCGCACACGCCCAGCGAGGCGAACTGCGCCTGCGGGGTGTTGGCGCAAAACACCATCGAGGGCAGCTTGCGAGTGCGGAAGTACTTTTCGGACAGCTCCCCGGCCACGAGCGTCACCCATACCTCTTGGTACGGACGCATCGGCGCGTTGTAGCGCTGCTGGGAGAAGAACACCTTGAGATCGGCCAGTTCCAGCGGGGCCGCGATGATCGCTGCGTCGAAGGATTCCTCGGCTCCGTCGGTTTCCGCTACCACCGACGAGCCAAGCGCAGAGATGCGGTTCACCTCGGTATTAAGCCTTAACTCGACGCCCAACTTCACCAATGCCTTCGCAAATAGGGTTTGATTTCCCTCGGGAATGGCGTAGAGAGATCCTCCGGCCAGCCCGGCCCCGGCCAGGCCCACACGCCCGGCGAACGAGTTCATGCGCCCGTCCTGGGTGTACATGTTGCGGGTGATGCCCTCGATGACGGTCTGAATGAACCCGGCGTCCACGCCCGCCGAAGAGAAGACATCACGCAGGGAGGTAGCTTGGGCTTGCTTGATGTCGAGGGCTTTCAGCAGTTCGTCCGTCGTATCGAAAAGCTGCCCCGCGCGCTGAAGCTCGTAGATCTTCGACCACTTGGCGGCCAGCTCGCGGGTCGAGCGGGTGGTTCGCAGCGCCGCCATCAGGCCGTACTTGCGCACGATTCCCCAGGCAAGGGAGAACATCGAGGACTTGGTGGTCAGGGAAAACGAGCGGCCGTCCCAGAAGCCGAAGACCTCGTCCTTGCCGTCTAGCTGCACCCCGCCCGTCCCCTTGGCTATACCGGCGTAGTCAGCCAGCTCGGAAAGCCACTGCCCCGACGAGTGCATGACGGTGGCCCCGACCTCGACCTGGGTACCCGCGAACTCGACCTGGTGCGCGCGCCCTCCCGGTACCGCAGCGCGCTCGAAGACGGTGATAGTGGCGTCCGGCAAGGCCTGACGCAGGCGGTAGGCGGCGATCGTCCCTGCGGCCCCGGCTCCGACAATGGCTAGCTTCATAGCTCCTCCTTGGTACATTCTTGCACGGGAAAGCTCAGGGTTTTCATAGGGCCGTAACTCCAAAAGCATGACTTTCAAGAGGTAGGGTGGCAGAATAGCTTGCGTTCATAGGCAAGCTCAAAGGAGAGGTATATGAAGAAACTAATCAACGATCCTGAGAATGTGGTGCCGGAAACCCTTGCTGGTTTCCAAGCTGTCTACAAGGACAAGGTCGTGGTGCATTACGATTCCGATGACCAGCCCTACGTGGTGCGCGCTGACGCCCCCGTACAGGGCAAGGTCGGTCTGGTTTCCGGCGGCGGTTCCGGTCACGAGCCACTGCACGCCGGTTACGTTGGCAAGGGCATGTTGGACGCGGCCGTTCCCGGCGCGGTGTTCACCTCGCCGACGCCCGGCCCGATTCTGGAAGCCACGAAGGCCGTCGACGGCGGCAAGGGTGTGCTTCACATCGTCAAGAACTACACCGGTGACGTCCTGAACTTCGAGTCGGCCGCCGAGATGGCCGAGCTTGAGGACATTGAGGTCAAGGCCATCGTCGTCAACGACGACGTCGCGGTGGAGGATTCCACGTGGACCGCCGGGCGCCGCGGCGTCGCGGGCACCGTCCTGGTGGAGAAGATTACGGGCGCTGCTGCCGAGCGCGGCGACGATCTCGATGCTTGCCTGGCCATCGCCGAGCGGGTGAACGCCAACGTCCGTTCCATGGGCGTCGCGCTGACGGCCTGCACGGTTCCGCACGTCGGCAAGCCTTCGTTCGATCTTCCCGACGACGAGATCGAGATCGGCATCGGCATCCACGGTGAGCCGGGGCGTCGGCGTGAGAAGTACACCAATGCCAACCACATCACCGACGAGCTGATCGACCCGATCCTCGAAGATCTCAAGCCGGCCGCCGGCTCCAAGGTGCTGCTGTGCGTCAACGGCATGGGCGGGACGCCCGAATCCGAGCTGTTCATCGTCTACAAGCACGCGGCCGAGCGGCTCGAAGCCGCCGGGCTGGAGATCACCCGTTCCCTAGTGGGCAACTACATCACCTCGCTGGAGATGCAGGGAGCCTCGATCTCCGTACTCGTTCTCGACGACGAACTTACGGAACTTTGGGACGCTCCTGTCAACACTCCGGCCTTCGTCCGGTAGGGTGCTGCGGTGAGCAAGAATCTAGACACCGCCTGGGCGCTCGCGTGGATACGCGGCGCCCAGGAAGCCATGGCTGAACATCGCATGGAACTGATCGATCTCGACAGGGAAATCGGCGATGGCGACCACGGCGAGAATATGGATCGCGGTTTCAAGGGCGCGGTTCAGAAGTTGGAAGGTGGGGCGAACTCGATTCAGGACGTCCTGAAAGCGGTCGCGCAAACCTTGATGGCGAAAGTCGGAGGGGCCGCTGGCCCGCTCTACGGCACGGCCTTCATGCGTATGGCCAAAGCTGCCGCCGGTGATTCCCTGGATTCCCAGGGCGTGGTCGCGATGCTCGCGGCTGGGCTCGAAGGAATTCAGGCGCGCGGCAAGGCCACCACGGGTGAGAAGACCATGGTCGACGCCTGGGCTCCGGCTTGCGAAGCGGCGAAGGCCGCAGCCGATGGCGGCGCAGACCCAGCCGCCGTGCTGCGGGCGGCAGCCGCCGCTGCAGCCAAGGGTGCCGCCGACACGATTCCGATGCTGGCTACGAAGGGCCGCGCCTCCTACCTGGGCGAGCGCTCTATCGGGCATCAGGATCCAGGGGCTACCTCCACCGCATATATTCTCGCTGTTGCTGCTGACGCAGCAGAGGCGAACGAGGCTCCCGAGGAGGCCGCGTAGTGAGCACTGCTTTGGTTCTCGTATCGCACTCTGAAAAACTCGCCGAAGGGCTGGCCGAGCTGGCCGCCCAGATGGCCAAGGACGTCACGATCCTGCCCGCCGGAGGCACTGACGACGGTCGCATCGGCACCTCATTCGAGAAGGTGCAGGAGGCCGTGCAGAAGGCCCGCTCGGAGGGGCAGGACGTCGTTCTGCTGACTGATTTGGGTTCGGCGACCATGACCGTCGAGTCGGTTCTCGACTTTCTCGACGACGACGAGAAAGAGCACGTGGTGTTCGCGCCCGGGCCTTTCGTCGAGGGCGCGGTGGCTGCGGCCGTCGGGGCCCAGGTCGGTTCGTCCTTGACAGACATCGTGAAGGCCGCCGCCGCCAAGGAACTGTTCGCGTAACTCTTGCCTTGCCCTTGTCCGATAGGATATGGGCGAAAGGAGGCTAGGGTGACGCTCGACCAAGTCCTCTTGCTTGGTTCGCTTGTTCTCTTAGCCTCCGTGGCTGCGGCCCGGCTCTCCTCCAAGCTCGGCCTCCCCTCCCTGCTTTTGTTCTTAGTCCTGGGCATCGTCGTCGGCGAGCTGGGGCTGCCGTTCACGGATGCGGCCCTCGCCCACGACCTCGGTTTCGCCGCGCTGGTGATCATCTTGGCCGAGGGCGGCTTTACCACCCGCTGGTCTGAGATCAAGGGTGCTCTTCCCCCGGCGCTGCTCTTAGCATCGATCGGCGTCGTCATACAAATCGCGCTGATGGCGCTGTTCGGCTACTACGTGCTCGGCATGGGCATCTTCACCGCCATCTTGCTCGGGGCGATCTGCTCCCCCACCGACTCTGCGGCCGTTTTCTCCGTGCTGCGCAAGGTGCCGCTGCCGGCCAAGGTGCGGGCCATCTTGGAGGCCGAATCCGGCTTCAACGACGCCCCCATCGTGCTGTTGGTGGCCGTCGCCACCAACTGGGCCGTCTACGGAATGCACGACGACCCTTGGGCGCTGGCCGCTACGGCGCTGCTGGAGCTGCTGGGCGGTTTTGCGCTCGGTGCCCTGGTGGGTTTCGCCGGGGCCTGGGTGATGCACCGCATCGCGCTGCCCTCCTCCGGCCTCTACCCCCTGGCGGCCTTGGGCTGGGCGGTGTTGGGCTACGGCTTCGCCACCTGGTTCCCGTCACTTTTCCACGAGTGGCTGCCCTGGCTGCCTGAACATTTCTCCGGGTTCGCCGCCGTTTACGTCGCGGCGGTGGTATTGGGGAACTCGCGCCTGCCGCACCGCAACGCCACAAGGGGCTTTGTTGAGGGCGTCGGCTGGGTGGCACAGATCGGGCTGTTCGTGATGCTGGGCATGATGGTCGATCTGGAGCGCATCTCCTGGGCAGCCATCTTCACCGGCGCCGCCTTCGGCGCTTTCTTGACGTTCATCGCCAGGCCCTTTGCCGTCACCATGTGCACGGTGTGGTTCAAGATTCCGCTGCGCGTGCAGATGTTCGTCAGCTGGGCCGGGCTGCGCGGTGCAGTGCCGATCATCATGGCGCTGGTGCCGTGGGCAGAGAACGCGCCCGAGGCGGCCTTCTTGTTCGACACGACGTTTTGCTTCGTCATCATCTACACGATCTTGCAGGCCCCCACGCTGGGGTTCATCGCCAGGATGCTGAAGATCTCCAAGGGCGAGGAACCCACCGATCTGGAGATCGAGTTCGCACCCTTGGACACGATCAAGGCCGACATGATGGAGGTCTCCGTCGAGCCCGGCTCCAAGCTGCACGGGGTGAGCCTGCGCGAGATCCGGATGCCGAAAGGCTCGGTCATCTCGCTGATCGTGCGCGACGGAGAACCCTTCACCCCCTCGGCGGACGAACGCATCCGCATCGGGGACTCGCTGTTGATCGTCACCAGGGCCGAAGACCGCCAGACCATCGAGCGGCGCCTGAAGGCGCTATCCGACCACGGGCGTTTGGCCAAGTGGAAGGACGACCAGCGGTAGTGCCCCAGAGGTGCAGCCGCTGGT
The DNA here is from genome assembly GCA_031272825.1 of Propionibacteriaceae bacterium. Taxonomy (GTDB): domain Bacteria; phylum Actinomycetota; class Actinomycetes; order Propionibacteriales; family Propionibacteriaceae; genus Propionicimonas. The sequence continues at coordinate 14,113 of JAISTE010000117.1, forward strand.
CGCTGGATGACGAAGCTGCCTAAGGCGTGGCCGAGGAAGAGCTGGAGAGATCGAGCTTGACCTTCGGCAGGCAGACCGGGCCGGAGACGGAGATCGACTGCGTCGGCGGGTTCTGAATGTAGTCTTTCTTGAAGTCCCAGCCCTTGCCGAGCTGGATTTCTACGATGTGGCTCTCACGGCCGTCGCCCTTGATTACTGGATCTTTGAAGAACTGGGCGAGGAGCTGCACCTCGGGAGAATCGGGAGAATTGCCGATGAGCGTGATGGGATCGAGGCTCTTCTCTTCGGAGTTGCTGGCCTGCGCGTAGTTGTGGAACTTGTATGAACGCAGATCGGTATCGAGGCGCCTGGCCTCGCCGTCTGCGGCCCCGGCGTTCACCACGATGAAGGAAACCTCAACGGGTTCAAGGGTGTCGCCGACGTCCGTCATCTCGCACTTGACCACGGGCCCGGTGGGGGCGTTCTTCACAGCCTCCAAGCCCCAAGAGACGCCGAACACCAGCACCCCACACAGCGCGATCAACACCAAACCGTTACGTGCGACCTTCACCCAAGACGGCATCCGACCTCCTTATATCCTGGCCAAGTCTAGCGGGCCTGCGGTCGGCACTACCGGCCCGTGCCGGCATATACGGTGGCTTCCTCGTCGGAGTCCAGGCCAAACGCCGTGTGTGCGGCACGCACCGCCCGATCGACGTCCTTGGCGGCTACCCCGACCGAGATCCGGATTTCAGAAGTGGAGATCATCTCGATATTGATTCCGGCGGCGGCGAGCGCCCCGAAGAACTTGGCCGTCACGCCCGGGTGCGTGCGCATACCGACGCCGATCACGGAAACCTTGCCGATCTCCTCGTTCGAGACCACCTTGGTAAAGCCGATCTTCTCTTTGGCCTCCTCCAGCGCCTCGACGGCCTGGGCGACGTTCGCCTGCGGGCAGGTGAACGAGATGTCGGTGACGCCGGGGCGATCCGTCGAGACGTTCTGGACGATCATGTCGATGTTGATGTCCGCCTCGGCGATCGTGTCGAAGATCGCGGCAGCCGAGCCCACGGTATCGGGCACACCGACGATCGTGATCTTGGCCTCCGAGCGGTCGTGCGCGACGGCTGAGATGAGGGGCTTTTCCATGTGATCCTCCTTTTGATCCATAACCCAGGTGCCCGGCTTGTCAGAGAACGACGAGCGCACGTGCACCGGAACGCGCTCGCGGCGGGCATATTCGACGCAGCGCAGGTGCAGCACCTTGGCCCCCGAGGCGGCCATCTCCAACATCTCCTCATAGCCGATCTCAGGGATGTGGCGTGCGCCCGGAACGATGCGCGGGTCGGCGGTGAACACGCCGTCGACGTCGGTGTAAATCTCACAGTGATGGGCCTTGAGTGCCGCGGCGAGCGCTACCGCGGTGGTGTCGGACGCCCCGCGCCCCAGCGTCGTGACGTCTTTGGTCGTCTGCGAAACCCCCTGGAATCCGGCGACGATCACGATGTCCTCGTCCTCCAGCGCCGACGTGATGCGCCCGGGAGTAATGTCGATGATGCGAGCATCCCCGTGAGCCTCGGTGGTGATCACCCCGGCCTGCGAGCCGGTGAAAGAGCGGGCGTCGAAGCCTAGGTCGTTGATCGCCATCGCCAGCAGCGCCGCGCTCATGCGCTCCCCCGCTGTGAGCAGCATGTCGAGCTCGCGCGGGCGGGGATCCTTGGACACTTGCAGGGCCAGATCGGTGAGTTCGTCCGTCGTATCACCCATAGCCGAGATGACCACGACGACCTCGTGGCCCTCCTGCTTGGTGTTGACGACACGCCTTGCCACCCGCTTGATCGATTCAGCGTCCGCAACGGAAGACCCGCCGAATTTTTGGACGATGCGCAACTTGACTCCTTGTTTGGCCCGCTCAATCATACCTATGGCTTGTGGCGGCGATTTGGGAACGCGGTTTCGTGGGATGGGGTGGCGGAACAACGCGGATACGGGCACCTTTGGCGCCCTCGGGGCGGCGCAGGAGGGAGAAGTGTGAACGTGCGCACATCTAATCCATAGTCTTGGCTAGTAAAATCCCCCCATGAGTTCACCAGGTTGGTATCCGGATCCGGCAGGCACACCAGGAATGTTCCGCTTCTGGGACGGCGAGCGCTGGACGACGTCCGTCACCGCCAACCCCACCGCCCAGGGTTCCCAACCCGAAGGGCAAACCCCAGTTCAACCGTCGGGGCCGATTACACAAAACACCAGCGCTTCCGGGTACCAGCCGATCCAGATGAGCAAGCAAACCCCGGCGTTTGAGCCCGAACCCGAGCGCTCGACCAAGGTTTGGTGGGGTGTGCTGATCGCCATCGTGGTCGTCGTAATCGCGGTGATCGGGTTCTTTGTGCTGCGCGGGGCCACCGGCTTCGACCCCTGGGAGGATCCGGGCAAGGGCCAGCCGACCACCAACCCGTGCCCGGCTACACCCACGACCGGCTCGCCGCAAAAGCCTGAGCTCAAGGACGGGCGCATTTACGGCGGCGCGCTGTCCTACAAGCAGCTCGGCGAACCGTGGAGTGCGCCCGAAACTGAAAGCCGGTTGGCGTACAACTCCATCGCGGCCGTCCAAATGGTGCTCGATCAAGCCTCGTATGGCGGCACAGAAGGCCAGAACTGGGTGGCGTCGGTCCTTATCGCCGAGCTATTTGCAGGTGACGGATTCGGTGATCTGCAGATGGGGGCCGAGAAGATCACCACCTGCGTGCTCGGCGAGTTCTACGGCGATACGACGCTGACGCAGGAAATCCACTCCTCGAAAGCGGTGAAGATCTCCGGGAAGAACGCCTGGCACATCTCCATGACTTTGGGGTTTTCGATCCCGGGGCTCAACGCTACCAGCGAGGACGTCGAGCTGATCTTGGTCGAGACGGCCGAGCTCAAGTACTCCCTTTTCTATTCCTCGGTGCCCAACACTTCCTCCTACCTGCTGCCCGATGTGCAGGAAGCCATCGATTCGCTGGAGGTCAGCAGCTAGGCGCTGTGCTTATAGGCTGGGGTCATGACGAAGGTCTTCGCCCATCGCGGCGCAAACCGCGAGGCCCCCGAGAACACCCTGCCAGCCTTTGAGAAAGCCCTTGCCAAGGGCGTGGATGGGGTGGAGTTGGACGTCCAGTTTTCAGCCGACGGCGAGATCATGGTCATGCACGACGAAAAACTCGGCCGAACCGTGAACAGTACCGGGCTGCTGCACGACTACACCTACAAGCAGCTGCGCGAGATGGACGCCTCATACGGGTTCCCAGGTTACGCCGGTGTGCAGATCCCCACGCTGGCCGAGGTGCTCGACTTGTTCCAGCGCACTTCGATCCAGATCAACATCGAGCTGAAGAACTCGATCGTCGAGTATCCCGGCCTCGAAGATGCGGTGATTGCCCTTGTAGACCGGCTCGGGATGATGGATCAAGTGGTTCTCTCCTCCTTCTCCCCCGGCTCTGTACGGCTGCTGCACGCGATGGAGGTGTCCTGCCCGGTCGGGATGCTGTGGGAGTATCCGGGTTTTCGTCAGGCAGAACGCTCGGTGCAGCTGGGTGCCGACTCTGTGCATCCGGTGCGCTTCGGCGTCTACTCGGATCTGTGGGTGCGCAAAGCCCACCGGCTGGGCCTGGCCGTGCGCGTATGGACGGTGGACTCAGTAGAAGAACTCAAGAAGTTCTACCGCTGGGGCGTCGAAGCCGTGATCACCAACGAGCCGGATAGAGCGATGGAACTGCGAGGGTGAGGCAATCGCTTCGCGTGCCTATGTTGGCCTTGAGGTCGGCGGCGCCGTCCCAGCGTGGACGCATCAAGCTTTCGCTTGTCGTTGCCCAAGTAGTATTGCGCTCATGCGTGTTGGAGTTTTCGGTGCCACTGGGCAAGTCGGACGTGTTATGCGGCAATTGCTGGACGAGCGTAACTATCCGGTCGATTCGATCAGGTTCTTTGCGTCTTCGCGCTCTGCTGGGAAGACTCTGCCGTGGAAGGGTGAGGACATCGTCGTAGAGGACATGGCGAAGGCCGACTTCGCCGGGCTCGATATCGCGCTGTTTTCCGCAGGTGCGGGCACCTCGCGCGAGTTTGCCCCGCAGGTTGCCGCGGCCGGGGCCATTGTTATCGACAATTCGTCGGCGTGGCGCAAGGATCCCGAGGTGCCACTGGTTGTATCCGAGGTGAACCCAGGCGATGCGGTTGAGCCGCCCAAGGGCATCATCGCCAACCCCAACTGCACCACGATGGCCGCGATGCCCGCGCTAAAGGTGCTGCACGACGCCGCCAGCTTGCGCCGCCTGGTCGTGGCCACCTATCAGGCGGTTTCCGGTTCGGGGCTCAAGGGTGTGCAGGCCCTGACCAACCAGGTGGCCTCGCTGGAACACCCGGAGCGCTTGGCGCTCGATGGCTCGGTGTTTTCCGTCGACGATCCGAGCCCGTACATCAAGCCGATCGCCTACAACGCGCTGGCGATGGCCGGTTCTTACGTCGACGACGGCTCCGGAGAGACCGACGAAGAACAAAAGCTGCGCAACGAATCGCGCAAGATCTTGCATATCCCCGATCTTCTCGTGGCAGGTACCTGCGTGCGCGTGCCTGTATATTCCGGGCACGGTCTGTCGGTGCACGCTGAGTTCGAGCGCCCGATCACGCCTGATCGTGCACGGGAACTGCTTGCCAGCGCCCCCGGAGTTGTGTTGACGGACGTGCCCACCCCGCTGGAGGCAACCGGTACCGACCCGACCTATGTCGGGCGCATCCGCCAAGACCAATCCATCCCCGGCGAGAAGGGCCTGGCCATGTTCATCGTCGCCGACAACCTGCGCAAGGGTGCGGCGCTGAACGCCATCCAGGTCGCCGAGTTGTTCGCGTGAGCGGTTTTGCTCCGACCCGCCAGGCCCGAGTAAGATACCGTACTTGGCTGGCGTGGCCAGCTTGTAAAGCACTGTTGAAAGAAGAGGTCCACTAGTGGGTTCGGTCATCAAGAAGCGCCGGAAGAGGATGGCGAAGAAGAAGCACCGCAAGTTGCTCAAGCGCACTCGTATCCAGCGTCGTCGCGCCGGCCGCTAATGAGTACCGCGACAGTCCACTGTGTCCGGCACGGACAGGTGGACAACCCCGATGGCGTTATCTACGGACGTCTTCCCGGCTTCGGCCTGACCGAGCTTGGGCACCAGATGGCCGAGCGCCTCGGGGAATATTTCGCGGATCACAATCTCGTTTACCTGGTCTCCTCGCCGCTGCTGCGTGCCCAGGAGACCATCGCCCCCATCGCTGCGAAGTTCCCCGAGTTGGAAGTCGTGCTCGACGAGCGGGTCATCGAAACCGCCAACAAGTTCCAGGGCATTGATCTGGGCTGGCACTACACCAATTTGCTCAAGCCTTCGAACTTGTGGAAGCTGCATAATCCGCTGCAGCCCAGCTGGGGTGAGCCATACCCGCAGATCGTCACCAGGATGCGCGACGCCATCAAAGATGCGGCACGCCATGCGAACGACGCCGAAGCGGTTATCGTCTCCCACGAGCTGCCGATCTTCATCACCCGCCGGGCGGTGGAGCACAAGCCGTTCATGCACGATCCGCGCAAGCGCAACACCCGGCTGGCCTCGGTAACCAGCTTCCACTACGTCAACGGCTCGCTGGTGAACATCACCTACAACGAGCCCGCCGGGGATCTGGTTCCGCACTCGAACGACAGCGGGTATCGGCCCGGGCAGTAGAGCGCTTGCCCGAGGCAACGAGTTCGCGTACTTATCCAGCTACCACGCTCAGTTCCGGGCGTGCATGTTCGTCGTCTTGAGTACTCCTGCGCGTGGGTGTGTTTAACCCGACGACCGCCAAAGCTTCAGTTACTGTGGCTACCTCTATAACCTTCACCCCCCTCGCCTTCACGTTCGAGCCTTTGGGAACCAGCACCAGCGAAACCCCGAGGCGCATCGCCTCGCTCACGCGCCGTTGAGCTCCCCGCACCCTGCGGACCTCTCCCGAGAGCCCAACCTCTCCCAGCGCCACCACTCGGCCAGGGAACGGCAGGTCAGCGGTAGCCGAAGCGATCGCCAGGCAGACGGCCAAGTCAGAGGCCGGATCGGAAGTGCGCGCCCCGCCAACCGTCGAGACATAAACCTCCCGGTTGCCCAGCCGCAGCCTCGCCCGCCGGGCCAAGACCGCCAGCAGCATGAGAACCCGGTTGAAGTCGAAGCCTTGAACCACGCGGCGCGGAGCCGGGTTGGCCGACGCCACCACCAGAGCCTGGAACTCGGTGAGCAGCGGACGCCGCCCTTCCAAAGAGACGGCCAGACATGAACCCGGAGCCGCCGTGTCCGATTCCGAGACGAACAGCCCGGTGGGATCGGGAACCTCCTCCACTCCGTTCTCTGACATTTGGAAGCAGCCGATCTCGTCCGCTGGCCCGAAACGATTCTTGGAAGCACGGACGATGCGCAGATCCAGGTGCTGATCGCCCTCAAAGCTGAGCACCACATCGACCAGGTGTTCGAGTGTGCGCGGGCCCGCGACCGCCCCGTCCTTCGTGACGTGCCCAACGAGCAGCACCGGAATCGAGCGGGCGCGGGCCACCCGGCCCAGAGCCGCCGCCACCTCTTTTACTTGGGTGACGCCGCCCGGCACGCCGTCGGACCCGGGCACCGAAACCGTCTGCACCGAATCGAGGATGAGCAATTTGGGACTGAGCTGCTCCACGTGGCCGAGCACGACGTCGAGATCGTTCTCCGAAGCCAGGTACAGGTTCTCCGACAGCGCGCCGATACGCTCGGCACGCAGCCGCACCTGGGCCGCCGATTCCTCTGCCGTGACGTACAACGCCGTCAGCCCGCGCGAAGCCCAAGCCCCGGCCACCTGGAGCAGCAGCGTAGATTTCCCGACGCCGGGCTCGCCGGCCAGCAGCACCACACCCCCCGGGGTGAGGCCCTGGCCCAGCACTCGGTCGAACTCGGCCAGGCCCGTGGGCTGACCGGCTGCCTTGCGGGCGTCCACTTGAGTAATCGGGAGAGCAGACGTCAGCGGCACAGCCGCCTTCGCCGCGACCGGAGCCGCCTCCGAGACGCTGCCCCAGGCACCGCACTGCGCGCAGCGCCCGACCCACTTGGGGGCCGATGCCCCACACTCCGAACATCTGTACTGGAGAGATTTCGCCATGGCATGAACTGTAGGAGGGGCTTCTAACAATTTTTCGTGCGGCCGCGCTGGGCGTCGATTCGCGAAAATTCGCTGCCCATATGGGACGTGTGAACGGGAGCGCCAGCTAGCGAGTAACGTTGCACCCCGATCGAGAGGATTGCCATGCGCTCATACCTGCGCATTCTTCGCATCCCAGGTGCGCTCGCATTCTCAGCTGCGGGGTTCTGGGCGCGGTTCGGCGGTGCCATGATGGGCATCGGCACAGTGCTGATGGTTAGCACGCTGTACGGTTCATATGCGCTTGCCGGAGCCCTATCGGCCACCAACGCCGCCGCATGGGCCATAGGGGCGGCAGTGCTGGCCAACCTGGTTGACCGCTACGGGCAACGGGCCGTGATGATGCCGTCGGTCATAATCTCGGCGGTCTTCCTTACCGCATTCATTATCTTGGGTGCACTCCACGCGCCCGAATGGGCCTTATTTATTCCGACGGCGGTGTCGGGTTTTACCGGCGGAGCCCCGGGTGCGTTGGTGCGCGCGCGTTGGAACTACGTCACCCGCGATCCGCACGAACTGCACACCGCGCTTTCCTTGGAATCAACGCTCGACGAGACCACTTGGGTCTTCGGCCCAATGATCGCCACGTTCTTGTCTACGATGGTTCACCCGGCCGCCGGGCTGATCCTGGTTTCGTTCTTCACTATCACCGGGGCGTTCTTGCTCTACTCGCAGCGCAAGACCGAGCCGCCGGCGACACTGGGGAAGAACCGGGTGAACGGTGGGGCTCCCGCCCCGGATCAAGCCCGGGGACGGGATGGAGACCGGGGACGGAATAGCGATCGGGGACGGGATGGAGACCGGGGACGGGATGGCGAGAATGCCGGATCGGATAGCGACCAGGCCCATACCGGGCTGCTGTTGATCGCACCCGGCGTTCCGCTGCTCATCGCTACCTGCCTGCTGATCGGCTGTGTCTTCGGTGCTGCCGATGTCACCATCGTCGCAGCATCTGAAGGTATGGGAATGAAGTCGGCATCAGGGATCATCTTGGGCGTGATCGCGCTGGGATCTGCTCTTGCCGGGCTGCTGTACGGCTCCCGGCGTTGGAATATGCCCTTGCCGCAGCGTTTTGCCGTTGGCCTTGTCGCCTATGCGCTCACTGCTTGGGGTTTCTTCGGCTCTCCCAACTTGGTCGTGCTCGGCGTGATCGGTTTCGTCAACGGCTTCGCGATCGCTCCGTCACTGATCAACTGCAACGCCCTCATGCAGCGCCTGGTACCCGAGGGACGGGTGACGGAAGGGCTGAGCTGGGTGGCGACGTCGATCGGGATCGGTGCCTCCGTCGGCTCGACGCTGGCCGGCTGGCTCATCGACACTATCAGCTACTCCGCCGGATTCTTCGCGGTAGGCGCCGGCGGCATCCTCATTGCAGCGACGGCCGTGGCCACCTACCTCTACCTGAAGCGCCGACGGCTGGGAACGAAAGCGTATACCGCTCGTCAACCCCTATAGAGCCCCAAAGTAACTCACCCGGCCAAGCTCGCCAGAATGTTCACCAGCGTGGCCAGGAAAACCGTGCCGAATAAGAAGGCCAAGAGCGCCTGGGAGATCATGATGCGGCGCATTCTCGAGGTGGTCACCTCGGTGTCTGAGACGGCGTAGCTCATGCCTACCGTGAACGCCACGTAGGCAAAATCCGAGTAGCGCGGGGGTTCTTCGGAGTGGAAGTTAAAGCCCTGGCCGTCCGAGTAATAGACCCTCGCGTAGCCCAGCGCGTACAGCGTGTGAATGACGGCCCAGGAGGCAATCACCGGGCAGATGGCGATAAAGGCGGACTCGGTTGGGCGATCCGAGGGCTGGGCGATCAGGAAGCCGATGCCGAACAAGCTAGCCAGCGAGGCGACCAACAGCAGTGCGTGCACTACCGGTGCCGCCGGGGCCTCGGCGGTGGCGTGAGTGCGGGTGTTGTCGGCGTCCATCGGCGACAGAGAGAGCCAGGTGGTGATGGTATAGATGAGCGAGACGACCGTCCAACCCAGCAGTACCGCATAGGCGGGTCGCCACAGGAAGAAGATCGCCGCCCCGATGGCCACCCCAATAACGCTTGAGAAGGCCAGCCTGGCCTCGGCCCGGTGGCGCCAGGGAACCGCATCGATCATCACAGCGCCAGTCTATGCGCAGTATTTATTGAAGATGGCCCGCATCCTTTCGGACACGGGCCATCTTGTGCCCCTATTACGATCGCGACGGGGTTACCTCAGTTCGTCCGTCGCGAAACGTCTCTATTTGTTGAGCTCGGCCACCTTGGCGTCGTGGGCGGCGATCAGCTTCTTTTCACGCGGGAGCACCGCGAGCAGAAGCAGGATCGAGCCTACGACGCAGACGACGAGCATGATGTAGGCGGCATCCCAGCCCCAGTGGTCGACGATGAAGCCCACCAGCGAGGAGGCCATCGTGGCACCGAGGACGTAGCCGAACAGGCCCGTAAAACCGGCAGAGGTACCGGCCACCTGCGGGGCGGAGAGGTCGAGGGCCTGGAGGCCAATCAGCATGACCGGGCCGTAGATACACGCGCCCATGAGCGCAAGATAGAGCATCAGAATCCAGTACGGCGTGCCCTCCGGGGCGAGCCAGTACAGCACCAGTGCGACGCCGAACAACGCCATGAAGAACATGCCCGTGTAGGAGCGGTTGCCCTTGAAGACGTGGTCGGAAACCCAACCGCAGATCAGCGTACCCACGATGCCGGAGAGCTCGAACAGCGAGAATCCAGCGATGCCGGAGGCGATGGAGACTCCGTGGTGCTGGGTGAGGTAGGTGGGCGTCCAGGTGGTGATGCCGTAGCGCAGTGCGTAGATAAATACGTTGGCGAGCGCCAGGTAGACCATCGTCGGGTTGAGGATCACGTGATGAAGAACGATCTTCCAGTAGGACTCCTCGGTGGCCTGCTCGCGCGAAACCTTCGGCGGGTCGTTGCGGTATTCCTCGATGGAGGGCAGGCCGACGGAGGCGGGAGTGTCGCGGATGAGGATGAAGGCGATCACAGCCACCACGATGGCGACGGTCGCGGGCACCCAGAACGCGGACTGCCACTGATCCCCGGTCGCCTGAAGAGCCCACGCGGAGAGCACGCCCAGGCCGGCGCCGCCGACGTTGTGGGCGCAGTTCCAAATCGACGTCTTCCAGCCGCGCTCATTGGTAGAGAACCAGTGCACGAGCACGCGGCCGCAGGGAGGCCAGCCCATGCCCTGGAACCAGCCGTTGATGAACATCAAGGTGGCGAACAGGCCGATGGTGGTGGCGATGCCCGGCACGAATGCGACGATGTAGTTCACTACCGCCGAAAGCGCCAGCCCCAGCGGGAGGAAATAGCGGGCGTTGGAACGGTCGGAGACCGTCGCGGAAAAGAATTTGGAAAGCCCGTATGCGATCAGGACAGCGTTGGCGATGATACCGATCGAGGTCTTGGACAGGCCCTCGTTCTCCTGCAAAATAACGGAAACTAGCGAGACGTTATTGCGAATCAGATAGAAGGCGGCATAGCCCAGGAAGATCCCGATGAAAACCTGGAGACGCAGTCTCGGATAGCGCCTCTTCACCTCAGCTTCGGGCAGCCTCGGGGCCGCGGGCGCGGCGGCCAGCCAGGAGAACATGCCCTGGCCACTGTTGGAATGCATGACGATCCTTTCGTTGATTCAATGCATGGGCGATTAACCTGGATTACGCTATATCCGTTATGCACATTTTTCCAAATGCGCCTGAGAATATGTGCAAAGAGTTAGGGCACGGCGCCTGCAAATGCGAGAGGTTGCGAAATAGGTATTAGGGCGTCGGTCTTACGACATTGGTTTTAGTATCCCTATTTAGTCAGCTGGTTTTTATTTAGGTGTGATGTGCCATCCAGCCAGCGCACTATTACCCTTCCCGAAAATTCGTTAGCCGCGCCCGGGAGCAAATAGCAAGTGCCAGTGTTGTGGATGTCGATCCAGGTGGTGACGCCGTCGTCGGGTACCACCCAGGAGCAAAAATGCTGGATCAGGTACTGCATGAACCAGCCGTGGCTAACGATAGCCACCACATCGTCGACGCCGTAGGCCGCGTCCAGCTCGGCGAGCAGATTACGCGCCCTCGCGGACGCCTGGGCGGGAGTCTCGAAGTCCTCGTGATACCAGCCAGTATCGTCGGCATCCTCGGGGACGACCAGCGCCGGGTTTTCCTCGCACAGTTCAGCGGGCTGCAACCCCGGGTACGGCTCCTCGGCACCCTCACAGTTCTCCCCTGCCGCCATCACCTCGTGGAGGTCGGAGCGACCGATCGCCGGAAGGCCCAGGGCCTCGGCGATGGGAGCGCTGGTTTGCAGCGCCCGGCGCATCAGCGAGGTGTACAGCGCATCGGGTCTTGGGAGTCGGCCGTCAGAAAAGTATTTGGCAAGGGCGTTCGCCTGGGCTTGGCCCAGCTCTGTCAGGCCGGGCTCCGGGATCCGCTCGTGCCACAGGCCTTTTTCGTACAAGGTGTTGTTATGGGATTGGCCGTGGCGGATTAGAAGCAGATGCACAGGGGGATTATTGCACGCGGGGACTCAGAGCACGCGCAGGGGACTTGCCGTGGAGCGCTTGGTTCCCGGTTCTGGTCTGGCTTCGGCCGTCCTTGCTGGCCTGGGATGGCATGGCAGGACAGAGCGGTAACAGCACTGAGTAGAATCCCGGGCGTGACGAGCGGTGAACAGACTTACGTGAAACGCAGGGCGAACGCGTCCCCCGGATTCTTCGACGCCGAGGCCGCCGGGCTCGAATGGCTGCGGGTACCGGGCGGGGTGTCGATCGTCGATGTGCTGGCTCACGATCAAAGCTCGATAACGCTGGCTTTCGTGGACACCGTCGCCCCGACCCGCCGGGCCGCCGAGGAGTTTGGGGCAGCGCTGGCCCGCACCCACGATGCCGGGGCCAAGTTTTTCGGTGCCGGGCCGTACGATCTGGGCAAGCCCTTGCGCGTCGGCAACGCCGATCTGCCCATGCCAAGTGCTCCCCCTGACTCTTGGGGCGATTTCTATGCCGACTACCGGATTTCCCCATACGTTCGCAAAGGCCGGGCCCTGGGCGAGTTCGACAACTCAGACCTTGAGGTTTTCGAGCGTTTGACGTCGGCATTGAAGGAGGGGCGTTGGAACGACGGCGCTCCCCCGGCCCGCTTACATGGCGATTTGTGGGCGGGCAACGTCCTCTACGACGCCCGCGGCGCGGTTCTCATCGACCCGCTGGCCCACGGCGGGCACCGGATCACCGATCTGGCGATGCTCGATCTATTCGGCATCGACTATGAGGAGACGATCTTTGCGGCCTACGAACGCGAGAGCAGCTGGCTGCCAGACGGGTGGCGTCGGCTCATCCCGTTGCACCAAGTGCACCCCCTGCTGGTGCACACGATGCTGTTCGGGGGCGGGTACGCAGGGGCCGCGGTGCGCGCGGCTCAGCGGGCGCTGCGGGTTTGATTGGTGAGCGAATCCGCTGCTTTGACTGGTTGGCTTGTAGGTGCCGCCTCTTTACTGTAGCCAGCGGCGTTGATAGCCGCCGGGGCGAGCAGCGCTAGGCCGAGCGCTAACACGATAACTGCGCTGGCCGTCGCCACTCGGTATCTCGTCACCCTCCTGTTTATCGCCATCGCCTCGCTCCTCACCGGGGTACTCGGGGTAGTCCTTCATTGGCCCTGCCACAGGGCCCACGCCATCGCCTCTATGCCTATAAGAGTCGGGAGGAGGGGAATTTGTGAAAGCGAATGGGCACGTCTACCGACCAATATTGAGGCAACCCTGGATTCCCAATCCTCCCGCCGGTAGGATTGAGTCATGACAGCAGCTGTTGAGTACACCAAGAAGTCGATCACGTTGCCGGTCAAGTCAGTGGAAGCCGCTGAGGAATGCGCTCCCGACGGGAATTTTTCTGCTTTCGTTGCCCAGGCAGTGGATCACGAGGTTCAGCGCATACGCCTCGAAGAGTTCCTCGACGAGTATCGAGAAAAGTGCGGGAGACCGACGTCAGAGCAAGTCCTTGAGCGAGCAAAGGAGATGGGTTTGTGGCCGCTTCCGTAGTACTTGACTCTGAACCTCTGTCGCGAATCGCGCTTCAAGATCCTGCCTGGCTCACTACCTTCGAGGCTCTCATGCTCGTAAGAGCCACGCTCATAGTGCCCTCCGTAATTCTGGCCGAAGTGATGACTGGGAAAGCCTCGGATGCGGCGATTTGGAGAGTGGTTAACCAGCTGACCACGGTCGACGTCAACACCCGAATCGCTGGGCGAGCTGGGGCGATCAGAGAGAAGGCCCAGGGCGCTAGGGCGAAGAAACGTGACCTGAGCGTGGACGCAATGGTGGCTGCGACTGCGGAGAACGCAAATGCGTCCATGCTCATCACATGTGACGTCAACGATATGACCTTATTGACCGCTGATTCCGGGATTCGGGTGGTTGGGCTTTGACCCCATACGTCTAGCGCAGCTTCCCGCACTCCAGCGTCTCTACCCGGTCGGCGATCGCTTCAGCTTCTTCAGGATCGTGCGTGACGAAGATGGCCGGGGTGCCGCTCGCGCGCAGGGTTTCCCCAAGGAAGGCGGCCAGACGCTCGCGCAGCGCCTTGTCGAGGGCCGATAGGGGCTCGTCCAGCAGCAGCAGCCGCGGGCGCGGAGCCAGGGAACGCGCCAGCGCCACGCGTTGGGCTTCCCCGCCGCTCAGCTCGTTCACCCGCCGGGTTCCATAGCCCGGAAGTTCGACGATCTCAAGTAGTTCCTCCACGCGTTTTTCGCGTTCCGCCCGGGGCCAGGACGCGATTCCGTAAGCGATGTTCTTGGCGACGCTCATGTTTGGAAATAGCTGCCCGTCTTGGAACATCAGCACGAATCCGCGCTTGTGGGCGGGCATTTCGGTGAAGTTTTGGCCGTTCCACAAAACTTTGCCCGATTCCAGCGGTTCAACCCCGGCGACCGCCCGCAGCAGCGTGGATTTGCCCGACCCCGACGGGCCCAGCAGGGCGACGATTTCCTTTTCTCCGACGGTGAGCGACAGGTCTTCGACCGCCCACTGGTCGCCGTAGCTTACGTAGATGTTTTGGAGTTCTAGTCCGTTCACTTCACTTGCCTTCTGTTGCGGGTGTCGGGATTACTGTTCTTGGGTTTGATCTGGGTACGCGATGGTAGTAGCGGGGCCGCCCCGGATCGGAGTCCGGGGACGGGGAGGCGGGGATGGTGTTGAGGTGCTGCGCTTGAGCTTGATGACGAATTGAGATTGTTCGCTTGAACTTGATGGTAAGCGTGGGTTACCGACTTCATATCCGGCTCTTTTCTCCGCTCAACGCTTCGGCGGCGGCCATGACCAGGGCGGTCAGCACGGCCAGCAGGACGCTGGCGGCCATCGCCATCCCTAGGTTTTCTACCCCCGGGCGCGAGCTCAGCCGGTAGATCGCCACAGGAAGGGTGGGGGCGTCGGGGCGGGCGAGGAACGTCGTCGCGCCGAACTCCCCCAGGGAGGTCGCGAAGGACAGGCCAACAGCCAGGCCGAAGGCCCTCGCCACCAGCGGCAGATCAACCGTGCACAGGATTCGCCCGGGCCCGGCTCCCAGGGTGGCCGCAGCTTGGCGCAGCCTCGGGTCGATGCCGCGCCAGGTGGGCAGCAGCGTGCGCACGACCAGCGGGAGCGCGACCATGGCCTGGGCGATGGGGATGAGCAGCCACGAGCCGCGCAGGTCAACCGGCGGGCGGTTGAGGGTGATCAAGAACCCGAACCCGACCGTAACCGCCGATACCCCAAGCGGTAGCATGAACGCCGAATCGAGGAAGGAAAGCGCTAGCCGGGTGGCCTTCGAGCGCGGGTTGCGCGAGAGCACAAAGCAAACCAGGAAGCCCAGGGCCAGCGCGATGGCAGCCGCCGCTGAGGCCGTCGTCAGTGAGTTGCGGGTGGCCTCCCACACGCTCACCGTGAGGGCCTTGGGTTTGGACATCAGGGCCAGGTAGTTGCCGATGCCCAGGCCCTCCTTGGTTTGCAGCGAGCGATAGAGCAGCGACGTCAGCGGCAGGCCCACCAGCAAAGTCGAGATGGCCGTCAACGCAACCGAAAGCGATTTCCAGCCGCTGGAGTAGACCGGGGAACTTGCCCGGCGGCGTCGCTGCCAGGAGCGGAGCTTTGGATCGTCTCCAGGTGGGGATTGGAACACTGTCCCCTTCCTGCCACGCCGAACGCTCGGCGCAGCAGGGTTCAGCTTCAGCGCCAGCTCCGAGCGCGTCCGGGCCCGGTTGGAGATCAGGAGGCAGATGGAGACGATCACCAGCTGCAGGATGGAAAGGGCCGCGGCAACCGGCAGGTTCAGCGATTGGGCGGTTTGGTAGTAGATCTCGGTTTCGATGGTGCCGTAGGAGATGCCGCCGAGCACCAGCACGACGCCGAAGGCCGAGGCGCAGAACAAGAACGTGAGGGAGGCCGCCGAGGCGATAGCCGGCAGCAGCGCCGGGAGCGTCACGGTGAACAGCACCCGCATGGGGGACGCGCCGAGGGTGAGGGCGGCCTGGGCCTGACGGTCGTCGAGCCGGGCCCACAGAACCCCCACTTGGCGCACGACGAGCGAGTAGTTGAAGAAAACCAGCGCGGCCACGACCGCCGCAAAGGTTTCTTTGAGGCCCAGGAACCCCAGCCAGCCGTTTTCGGAGATGAGGGAGGAGAACGCCACCCCGACGACGACCGAAGGAAGCACGAAAGGCACCGATACCAACGCGCGCAGCAGCTTGCGTCCGGGGAAATCCATTCGATACAGGACGTACGCGCCCGGTATACCCAGCAGCACGGCTAGGAGGGTTCCGACCAGCGATTGACTGAGCGTCTGGCCGACGATCCGCCAGGTTCTTCCCGAGGCGACGACCTGGGCCACCCCATCCATGGAAAACTGGCCGTCGTCGAAAAATCCCCTGCCCACAAGGGAGATCACCGGCCAGGCAAAGAAAAGCACCAAGAAAGCGAGGGGTATCGCGGCCACACACACCCACACCAGCGGCGGGAAATCAATGCCGCGAAAGCGCGGGCGGTTTGTCGTCCGCGCGGATACCTGCTGTTGCGGGCACTGGGGCGGCGTGGGCGGGACAAATATGGCTGTCCGCCCCGGCCCGGAGGCCGGGGACGGAACCTGACTGCTCATCCAACGACCGTTTCAGTCCACTCCTTGATCCACTGCTCGCGGAACTCGGCGGTTTGGTCTACCGGGAGCGTCCAGGGCTTGTCGATCTTGGCCGCGTACTTCTCCCAGTCTTCGGGAACCTTAGCCGAGGGGTTCACCGGGAACATCCACATGCTGTCCGGGATCGTGGACTGATAGCCCTCGGAGAGCAGGAAGTCGATGAACTTCTGCGCGCCGACCTCGTTCTGCGCACCCTTGAGCACGCCCGCGTATTCGGTTTGCTGGAAGCACGTTTGGGTAAGGGTGGAGGTGGTGGCCTTGCCATCCTTCACCGTCGAGGCCGGGGAGGTGTTGTAGGAGAGCACCAGCGGATAGTTGCCGCCGCCGACCGCCGAGAACTCGACGTTGTAGGCGTCCTCCCAACCCGAAACCACCTTGAGGCCGTTGTCCTTGAGCGCTTTCCAGTAGTCGAGGTAGGCGTCGCCCTTGGCCGCGCGGGTGGTGAACAGGAAGGCGAGGCCGGGTGAGGACGTCGCCGGGGAGGAGACGACCAGCAGGCCCTTGTACTCGGGCTTGAGCAGGTCGTCGAGGGTTTGCGGGATGGCGAGCTTCTTGTCGGCGAACCAGGTGTCGTCGGCGTTGAGGCAAACCTCGCCGTAGTCGATCGGGGTGAGCTGCCCGGCCTCGGCACCTTGCAGTGCGTATTTGCCCAGGACGTCGGCGCTGAGAGCCTGCGTGTTGTAGGTAGAGAAGACGCCCTCTTCGAGTGCCTTGCCCGCAAACGTGTTGTCTACGCCAAAGACGACGTCACCGAGCGGGTTGTCCTTGGTAAGCACGAGTTGGGAGACCACCGTACCTGCGTCTCCGAGAGCCGAATAGGTGACGCTGTACCCGGTTTGTTCCTCAAACTTGGCCTTGTCCTCGTCGGAGATGACGAAGGACTCGTGAGAGATCACCGTGAGGGTTTTCGACTCGGTGGGCCCGGCCGTCTCTGACGCCGGAGTTTGGGTGGATGCGGGCTGGCCGGCGCACCCGGCCAACAGGACGGCAGCCAATGCGAAGGCCGCCAAACGATGCGACATTTATTCCTCCATATCTAGGAGGGCTTGGTTTCCCAAGGAGAAATCCGACTCCCTACGCCGGTACTAACCGGATCAGGTTCTTCGGGTCTGCGCTTCGCGCACTCTCAGCGCCCCAGCGGCGCTCCCCATGTCGGGCAGCACTCTAGCACCGCCAGCTGAGGGCGTTTTCGCTTCTCAAATGGGAGCGAGTAGCTGCCGATTGCCCGATGACCTCCTACAACCGCTGGGCGAGCCGGTAGTACGCGGCATTCCAGCGCAGCTCTCGCTCGAAGCTCGCCGCCGTGGTACCTGCTTCGATGCGGGCCAGCTCGACTTTCGCTATCCGGGCGTAGTCCGTGAATAGCTCGGCCGCGCCCGGAACCGTGAACATGCACGTGTGATGCGGGGCACCCGATGTCAGCCAGCATTCGGTGGACGTGTAGAAGTCCGGTGCCGGTTCCCAGACGGCCCTGGCTACGGGAAGCTTGGGCAGCGGTTCATCGGGGGCGACGACCTCAACCGCGTTCATCGTCAACCTGAAGCGCTCCCCCATGTCGGCCAAACCAATAACGACGCCGGGGCCGGGATCGGCGGTAAACACCAGACGCACCGGGTCTTCGCGATCCCCAATACCCAAGGGGTGGATCTCCAAAGACTTTCGGCCAGCCGAAAGCGACGGGCACACCTCTAGCATGTGCGCGCCCAGAATCTTCTCCGCGCCCGGAACCAGGTTGTACGTGTAGTCCTCCATCAGCGATGCTCCGCCGGGCAGGCCTTCGCCCATAACCTTCGCCAGGCGCACAAGCACGGCCGTCTTCCAATCGCCCTCGGCCCCAAAGCCGTAACCGGTTGCGGTAAGCCGCTGCACGGCCAGGCCAGGAAGCTGCTTGAGCCCGCCCAAGTCCTCGAAGTTGGTGGTGAAAGCGTGAGCATTGCGATCCTCCAAGAAAGCGCGCATCGCGATCTCCTGCTTGGCCCCATACACCAGCGAATCGTGCCGCTCGCCGCCCCGGCGAAGCTCAGGCCAGACGTCATACTCATCCTCGTACGAAGCGGCCAGTGATTCCGCCTCGCCATCCGACACCTGGGATACCGCGTCCACAAGGTCGTTCACACCCCAAGTGTTCACCGAGACACCAAACACGGCCTCGGCCTCCACCTTCGAGCCCTCCGTGACGGCCACGTTGCGCATGTTGTCGCCAAAACGCACCAAGTTCAGGTGCTGCCCGGCGTCCCAAGCCAGCGCGGCCCGCACCCAAGTATCGATCCGCTGAACAACTGCCGGATTGTTCAGAGAACCGGACACCGTCTTTCGCGCCACACCCAGACGCGATTCGATCGCCGCGAACTCGCGGTCGCCGTGGGCGGCCTGGTTGAGGTTCATGAAATCCATATCGATCGTGGCCCACGGAAGCACGTCATTTGCCTGCGTGTGCAAATGCAGCAGCGGGGTTTGCAAAGCCTCCAACCCCGCGATCCACATCTTCGCCGGGGAGAACGTGTGCATCCACGCGATCACCCCCACACAATCCGGATCGGCGTTCGCAGCCAGCATCGCAGCCCGGATCGCCTCCTTAGATTTCAACACCGGCTGCCACACAACCTCAGCCGGCAACCCCGCCGAATCCAGCTGCGCGGCCAGCCTTTGCGAGTTGGCTGCCACTTCCTCCAAGGCCTCCGGGCCGTAAAGATCCTGGCTACCGGTCAAAAACCATATCTGTTTCATTTTTCAACTTCGGTTCACTTTGCTTCAGCGCGGCACTTGGCCACGAGGCCGAACGCCGCGGCCGCCAGCAGCACCAGTCCCTTGACGACCTGGCGGTAAGACTCTTCAATGCCCAACGTTTCTCTCCTTCGAGTCCTGTCTTGTTGGCTCGTCCACCCCGACTTGTGAGCGTTCACACGCATAAGTGTGAACGCTCACAAATCGCGTGTCAATGTGTTTTCAAGCCGGTGAGATAACGATTCGATAACGAAGTATCAGGAGCGGGCGGCGGTGGACTCACGCACGATCAGCTCGGGAACCAGCTCAGCGCGGGGGATTTCTTTGCCGTCTACCAGGGCTACCAGCATGGACAGCAAAGCCGCACCCAGCTCGTCGAACCGTTGTTCGACCGTCGTCAATGGGGGAATGAGCTGGTCGGAGCCGACCATATTGTCGAACCCAACCACCGAAATATCCTGCGGTACCCGGATGCCGTGTTGCTGCAGCGCGCGCAGCAGGCCCATGGCCATCTGGTCGCTGGCTGCGAAGATGCCTGTCGGCGGGTTGTCTTCAGCTGCTATCTGGCAGCCGAACTGGTAGCCGCTAGCTGGTGACCAGTCCCCCTCTAAAAACTGCTCGCCGGAAAGACCGGCGGCGCGCAGATCCTCGCTCCACTGGGCCAAACGGTCGCGGGCGTGGAATTCGTTGAGCGGCCCGGAGATGTGCGCGATGCGCTCGTGGCCGAGCTCGATCAGATGCTGTACGGCTTTGTGCGCGCCCGCGCGCTGATCAATGTCAAGTGCAGGAATGCCGAGCCCCGAAGTATCGGCTGTAGTGGCAAGCACCATTGGGAGCCGGTCGGCGTTCCTCTCCACCGCGGCCAAGGTGGCGTCGTTCGGTGCAATCACGATGGCCCCCTCTGCCCCCTGGTTGAGGAAGTGCGAGAGCGCCGAGTCCATCTCCTGTTCGGTATTGCCGCGCACGAACGCGACGGAAACCCAGTAGCCAGCCAGCCTCGCGGCCTCATCGATAGCTAGCAGCGCCCCCGAAGGGCCGAGAAGCTGGGCGTTGGTGACGGTGACGCCCAAGATATTGGAGTGCTTGGAGGCAAGTGCGTGGGCGGCGGGGTTACGGCGATAGTCGAGCTGCGCGATTGCATCCAGAACCCGCTGCCGGGTTTCTGGGTTGACCGACGGATGCTCGTTGAGCACGCGGGAAACGGTCTGGCGCGAAACCTTCGCAAGCTCGGCAACATCTAGAATCGACGGCGGCCTGGGGGCCATCTCTCACCTCCGTTCACATGTCGCAATCCGGGCTGGTTGCCCGGCGTCGGCTAGCGTACCCGCGATTTTGCGCTCAGCGCCCGTTTCACGCTTTCACTGCCCGTAAACATTTTGGTAGCGCTCGTACAGGGCGTCGATCTTCTTCTGGGGTATCGGCACCGGTTCTCCGAGGGCCTTGGCCATGTGGACGGTCTTGGCCACCTCCTCGGTCATGGCTGCGGCCTTCACGGCGGCCAGCGCGTTCTTTCCGATGGTGAACACACCGTGGTTCGCCATCAGGACAGCCGGGGAGCGGGAGAAAGTGAGCGTCTCGACGATCCCGCGCCCGATCGAATCGTCACCGATGAGCGCGAAGGGGCCGACGGGAATCTCTCCGCCGAATTCGTCGCCCATCATGGTCAGCACGCAAGGGATCGGTTCGCGCCTGGCGGCCCATGCCGTCGCGTACGTCGAGTGGGTGTGCACGACGCCGCCGACCTCGGGCATGTGCCGGTAAACATAGGCGTGCGAGGCGGTGTCAGACGACGGCGAGTAATCCCCCTCAACGAGGTTCCCTTGCAAGTCGGTGACGACCATCTTCTCGGGGGTCAGTTCCTGATACCGCACGCCGGAGGGCTTGATGACCATCAGGTCTTCCCCAGGCACACGTGCGGAAATGTTCCCAGCCGTCCATACCACCAGATTCCAGCGGATCAACTCCTCGTGGAGTGTGCAAACCTCTTCACGCAGCTGCGCGATCGTCTCGCTTACGCTCACCTTCGAGTCCCTTTCAGCCAACGCCCACATCCAAATGGGCACTCTCAGCAGTCATTGTGAGCGTTCACAGGGTCGATGTCAAGGTACCTCTCCTGCGCAAAGTCTTATCTCGCCCAGCCGAGCTGTTCCCCCAACAGGAAGGATGCGTACAGAGGCATTGAGATCAGCTGATCACGCTCACCAAAGTTCTTGGCAGAAAGCCTGATGGCATACGGGGGATCGTAAAGTTCCCTGAATCTGGCGAGCGAACGCGCGCGCACGTTGTCCCCTGCCTTTACCTCTATTGGGATGACCTCAGCTTGGGCGTCTTGCGCCACGAAATCGACCTCAGCAGTTCCTTTCGAGGCCCAGAAGTAGTTCGCTATACCGCTTGCGCTCAGTGCATTCGAGACCGCGTTCTCAACCAGCGAACCAGCCCAGCCTCCGAGCTTATCCAGGCCCAATGCCACCTGGTTGGGAGGCAGCGAGGACTTCGAGACCAACAAGCCGGTGTCAAGCAAATACAGCTTGAATGCGGTGGAATCCACCCGAGCGGCCAGCGGTACCCTCCCGGCTTCTACAAGCTCACACTTTGCAACCAGACCTGCGGCCTGCAGCCAGTCGATTGCCGATTCGTAAGTCCGCGAGCGGGCCCCCTCCTGTATGCCCCGGTACTTGAAGCGATGGTTCTCTTTGGCGAGTTGTCCGGGGATCGATTTCCATGCGGCCAGCGCCTTGGCCGTCTCACCAGCTGTGGAGTATTTCGCCATATCCGCCACGAATGCGCTCTCAATGCCTTGCTGGATGGCCAGTGCGAAGTTGAAGTCCCCCCGAGCAGCGAAGTCGGCGACAACCTGGGGCATCCCTCCCACCGCAAGGTATTCGTAGTACGCGGCAAGCGCGGTCTCGTGCAGCGCGAGGGGTTGCAGACTCACCTGCGATTCCCTAATGAGCTGTGCAAGTTCGCGCTTTCCGCGAGCCCACAGGTACTCCTCAAAATCGAGAGGGTACATCTGCAGCTGGTGGACTTTCCCCACTGGGAAGGACACTTCCTGACGGTTGACTGCCACCCCCAGCAAGCTCCCAGTTCCCAGCACGTGATAGTCGAGCCCAGATTCAGCGAAATATTTCAGGCTCGTCAAAGCCCGCTGACATGCTTGGATCTCATCGAGCACCAGGAGGGTAGTTCCTTCGACGATGTTGTGCCCGGTGAGTGCCGAGAGCAGCCGCGTGATTCTCGTGGGCTCAAGGTCGCCGTCGAAGATCTGCGCGGCATCTTTGGACGCCTCTAAGTTGACGTACGCGACGTCCGAGTAGTTCGCCTCGCCGAAGTCGAGCGCCGCCCACGTCTTTCCTACCTGCCGAGCACCGCCGAGCAAGACCGGCATTCTTCCGCGCATAGGACTTCCCGGGAGCTTGCCGTCCTTCCACTGGAGCAGCATCTGCGTGATCTTACGCTCCATTTTGGTGTTCATCCTTACACTTTTAGCTTGATAAAAGTGTATCAAGAATACACAAAACTGGAGTTAGCCGTCGAGCCTCAGATCCACTTCTTCACCTTGAACATCACCCACAGGCCCAGGGTGGCCAGCACCATCAGGCCGATAGAGAACAGGTAGCCGTACTGCCAGTGCAGCTCGGGCATGTTGTCGAAGTTCATGCCGTAGATGCCGCTCACTATCGAGGGGACGAAGACGATGGCCGCCCAGGCGGAGATGCGCTTGGTGGCCTCGTTTTCGCTCTGCGCGCCCTCGTTGAGCTTCTTGATTTCCTCCATCTGGCGTTGCGAGACCAAGGTGGCGTTGATCGTCAGCACATCGCGCAGACGGTCGCGGAAGTGGGTGGTCGAATCAATGACGGCGCGCAGGTGGTCGCCCACGTCACGCAGGTAGGTTTGCAGCTGTTCGGGCACGAGATACGTTGTGAAGCCGCGCTTGAGGCCGTTCAGCACCTCCTGCATCGCGTGGGCGGAGCGGTCGAAGCGGGCCACCTGGCCGCTCAATCCCCAGATACGACGGGAAACGGCAGGGTCGCCGGAGAAAACTTGGCATTCGATCTCGGAAATATCCCGGCCCACTCCGCGCACGACCGGCGTGTACTCGTCGACGACCGCGTCCAGTACCGCGTACAGCACGGCCTCGGGGCCGAACTCGTTCAGCTCGGGTTCCTCGCTCATGCGTTTGCGGGCGGTCTCGTAGGCGCTGGTGTTGCCGCGGGTGATCGTCACCACTTGGTCTTTGCCCATGAGGACGTGGATCTCAGCAAACTGCACTTCTTCCGTCTTGTCGATGTACAAGGCGGTGTTCAGCACGGCATACAGAGTGTCGCCGTAGCGTTCCAGCTTGGGCAACTGGTTGGTCTGCTGCAGGTCTTCGCGCAGCAAGTCGTGGAGGTTGAGGGCATCGGCGAGCTGCTCGACCCGCTCGTCGCTGGGGTCGGCCAGGTTCAACCAGGGCGTAGCAGTTGCAGTCATCAGCATGGAATCTCCTTGTTTTGGGCGCGCGCAGGCGCAAGTAACCGATTTGTCTGATTTAGGAGTGGGAACTAGGAGGTTGGTCATTCATGACAAAACCTCCTTCCATGCTGCGCTAGCAAGCGCGAACGAACGCGTAAGAGTCTACGCCGACGCCAAAGGCCGACCAAACAAGGACGCGACGAAAGACTGAAAATCAATCAGTCTTCAACGCGGAGATGACCTTCTTCGCCTGAGAAACCGGCGCCTCCTCGGGCTTTTCTTCGGGTTTGATCAGCGGTACCAGGTCTTTCACCCCGTCGAGAACCCGGGAGGGACGGTACGGGAAGGTCTCGATGTCTTCGCGCAGCGTCGAGCCGGTCAGCACCAGAACCGTGTGCAGGCCTGCCTCCATACCGGCGACGATGTCGGTGTCCATGCGGTCGCCGATCATGCCCGTCGTCTCGGAGTGGGCGCCGATGCGGTTCAGCGCGTAGCGGAACATCACCGGGTTGGGTTTGCCGATCACATACGGCTGACGGTTGGTGGCCGTCGTGATCATGGCCGCCAGCGATCCGGCACCCGGGAGCGGGCCGTCGGGGGAAGGGCCGGTCGGATCGGGGTTGGTCAGGATGAAACGAGCACCGGCGTCGATCAGGCGAATGGCCTTGGTGATCGCCTCAAAGGAGTAGTTGCGGGTCTCGCCGATGACCACGTAGGAAGGATCGGTCTCGGTCAGGATGAACCCGGCGTCGTGCATGGCGGTGGTGAGCCCCACCTCTCCGACGACGAAGGCCGTCTTCTCGCCCGATTGGTTCTCCAAGAACGCGGCGGTGGCCATGGCCGAAGTCCAGATATTCTCCTCGGGCACGTTCAGGCCCGAGCGCACCAGGCGCGCGGAGAGGTCGCGGGGGGTGAACAAAGAGTTGTTGGTCAGCACCAGGAAGCGACGCCCCAGCGCCTTCCAGGTCTCGATCAGCTCGGACGCCCCAGGCAGGGCCTCTTCTTCGTGGACGAGTACCCCGTCCATATCAGTTAGCCAGCATTGGAGCTCTGCAGGATTTCGCATGTCCCCATTCTGGCACGGTTTGTCCAAAAGGCCGCGACCCGGGAAGGACTAGGGATTGAGCTGCCTATAATGGCCGCGCCGCTTTTCGACCGCACTGTGGGGGTGAGCGGAAAACGGCTCATTTGGAATCACGAAGCATCTGAGGAGGCCTGCCATGCGCAAGACCGTCATTTTCTTGGGGACGATCCTGTTCACCTTGCTGACCCCGGTAGCCGCCTGGGCCGACGACGGGGAGCACATCCCCCAGCTCTATGCAAGCGGTTGGGCGCTACTGCCGCCGATCGTCGCCATCGCCCTAGCCTTGATCACCAAGGAGGTCTATTCCTCCATGCTGCTCGGAATCTGCGTGGGGGCGCTGCTTTGGAGCGACGGAAATGCCGAGTCTGCCGTACTGCACGCGTTCCCGCAGGGGGTGGTGGCCGTGCTGACGGACGCCGGGCACGTGGGCATCATCATCTTCGACGTGGTGCTGGGCGCGATGATCGTGATGATGAGCCGCTCGGGCGGTTCGGCTGCCTTCGGGCGCTGGGCGATGGCCCACATCAAGACCCGGGTGGGCGCACAATTGGCGACGATCGTGCTCGGCGTGTTCATCTTCGTCGACGACTACTTCAACTGCCTGGCCGTGGGCTCGGTGATGCGCCCGGTGACCGACGGCCACCGCGTTTCACGCGCCAAGCTCGCCTATCTCGTCGACGCAACCGCCGCACCCATTTGCATCATCGCCCCGATCTCCACCTGGGCCGCCGCCGTCTCGGGCTTCGTCGAGGGCCGCAACGGCTTCGAGGTGTTCATCTCGACCATTCCCTACAACTTCTACGCGCTGCTGACCCTGGCGTTCATGGTGGCCCTCGTCGTATCCCGAACCGACTACGGACTGATGGCCAAGCACGAGGCCAACGCCGCCCGCGGCGACCTGTTCACCTCCGGAACCAAAGTCTTCGACGACGAGGAACTCGCCGATAACCCGCGCGGACGCGTGATAGATCTGCTACTGCCGGTGATCATGCTCATCATCTTCTCGATGATCGGGATGGTCTACACCGGCGGATTCTTCTCCGGCGTCGGCCTGGCCGAGGCCTTCGCGGGGGCCAATGCACCGACCGGTCTGATGCTGGGTTCGCTGGCGGGGTTCGCCTTCCAGGTGGCGATGTACACGCTGCGGCGTCTGGTTTCGTTCAAGACGGCCATGTCCTGCCTGCCCGACGGCCTGAAGGTGATGGCCCCGGCCGTCATTATCCTTACCTTGGCCTGGACGCTGAATACCATGACCTCCGACCT
Source organism: Propionibacteriaceae bacterium (assembly GCA_031272825.1). Taxonomy (GTDB): domain Bacteria; phylum Actinomycetota; class Actinomycetes; order Propionibacteriales; family Propionibacteriaceae; genus Propionicimonas. The sequence continues at coordinate 39,970 of JAISTE010000117.1, forward strand.
GGGTGCCGACGAGTTCGTCGCGAACTTCATCGGGGCGCAGGCCTCGGGCCTGTACGCGCTGCTGCCCGCAGTGATCTTCCTTGTCGCCTCCGGTTTGGCCTTCGCCACCGGCACTTCGTGGGGCACATTCGGCATCTTGATCCCGATCGTCATCGCGGTGTTCGTCAACGACCCGACGCTGATGGTGGTGGGCATGAGCGCCTGCCTGGCCGGTGCCGTCTTCGGCGACCACGTCTCCCCCATCTCCGATACGACGATCATGGCCTCTGCCGGTGCTCAGTGCGATCACATGAACCACGTGGCTACGCAGCTTCCCTACGCCGCTCCGGTTGCGGTCGCGGCCTTCGCTGGCTACGTCGTGGTTGGCCTGGTGCCCGCTACCTTCCCCGGCGGCTCGGTGCTGCACCCGCTGCTGGGTATTGCGACGGGCGCAATCCTGTTGGCCGTCTGGCTGAAGCTGCGCCACAACCGGCAGCAGCTGCTGGATGCCGGAACCGAAGTCGTGGACGTCGTTGCGGACATCTTCCTGGGGTGAGTCCTAGCGCTGGGCCAGCACTGCCAACAGCATGTTGGCCCAGCACGTATGAGTCCTACAGCCTCTCGGCCAACAGTTCGAGGATGTGCCGGTACGTCTTACCCGTTGCCCTCGTCATGCCCAGCTCGCAGGTGCGGTTGCAGGAGGCATAAGCCTCAGTGGGGTGTCCCGCCACCTCGGCGGCCTCGGGCCTGGTGGCCGAGTAGGTGAGCTCGGGGTGGAGCATTCCGCGGTCGCCGGCGAAGGCACAGCAGCCGTTGTCTACCGGAACTACCACCTCTTCGGCTACCTCGGCCGCGACTTTGGATAGGTGCGGGTTCAGGCCGATGATCGTCGACGAACAGGTTTGGTGGATCGTCACGGACTTCAGCTTGGTGTGGGCCGGGAGCTTGGGCAAGATCGTCTCGGCGGTGAACTCCACCGCGTCGATCACCTTTACCTGCAGGTCGGAGCCGTGCAGGAAACGCAAGAATCCCTCGGTGCAGGAGCTGGCGTCGACGACGACCGTTAGTTCGCCGTCGCGGCTGGCGTCCTCGAGCACGGGCAGAACCTTGGCCTTCATCGCCTCGAAGCCGGGGACGATGCCCTTGGACGACCACACCGTGCCGCAGCAAAGCGATTCGATCTGGCTGGGGGTGTAGACGTCGATTCCGGCAGCTTTGCACAGCTTTTCGAAGGCCGTTTGCACGCCCGGGCCCTTCGCCGGGCCGAACATGCGGTTCACGCAGGCCGGGAGGTAGATGATGGTTTGGGCGTTCGGCTGGGAGATGCTGCGACTGCGCGCAGCATGACGAGTGGGTGTGCCGTCGCCACTCCGAATAGGGGTGCCGTTGCCGCTCCGAGTGGGGGTGCCATCGCCGCTGGTGGAAGCGACGAAAGCTGTACCGTTCGGACGCAACCGCCGCTTTCCGCCGCCGGGCAGCTCGCGGGAGACCAGCGGAACCGAATCGGCACCCAACACTGCCCTGGCAAGCTTGTTTGCGCCCTCAATCACGGGGAATACCGGCTTGAGGTTGTTCACCGTACTCATGGCGAAGGAGGCCAGGGTGGTCGTGCCCTTCCAGTGTTTGGAGGCCAGCGTCCACACGTTCTTGGCGATCGTCGGCACCAGCTCCTTGCGGAATTCCTTCATGTACAAGCCGGTGTTGATCTTCATCGGGCAGGCCAGCGAGCACAGCCCGTCGGCGGCGCAGGTCTGTACCGCGTCGTACTCGTAGATCTTCTCGAAATCGCGCACGAGGTCGTTGTCGCCAGCCTGCCTGGCCATGGCGATCTCGCGGGACATGACGATGCGCTGGCGCGGGGTCAGGGTGAGGTTGCGCGCGGGGCAGGTCGGCTCGCAGTAGCCGCACTCGACGCAGCGGTCGACCATTTCGTGCACCTCCACCGGTGGCTTCAGATGCTTGAGGTGCACCTCGGGATCGTCGGAGATGAGGACGTCGTCGTTGAGGACGCCCTTGGGATCGAACAGCCGCTTGGTGGCGACCATCACGGAGTAGAGCTCGCTCCCCCACTGGCGTTCGACGAACGGGGCCATCACCCTGCCGGTGCCGTGTTCGGCCTTGAGCGAACCGTCGTGGGAGAGCACGGCGTCGACCATGGCCTCGGTGAAGGCCGCGTAGCGGTCGAGTGCTTCGCCCTCGAAGCGGTCGGTGATCATGAAGTGGATGTTGCCGTCCTTCGCGTGGCCGAAGATGACCGAGTCGGCGTAGTGATACTCGTCGAAGAGCTTAGAGAGATCGACGCACGTGTCGGCCAGGGAGGCGACGGGAACCACCACGTCCTCTAGCAGTGCGGTCGTGCCCAGCTTGCGGGCCCCGGCAACCGACGTGTACAGCCCGTTGCGCAGCGCCCAGAGTTCGGCGCGCAGCTTCGGATCGGAGGCCAGCGGCACCGGCTGGGCGACGGGAAGCTGGGCGAGCACCGGGGCCGCAGCCCTGGTGATCTCTTCCAGTTCCTCGGCTGAGGTCGTCTGGTATTCGAGCAGCAGGGCGGCCTGTTCTTTGACGTCGATGCGCTTGATGAGATCCGGGGTGTCGTCGAATGCCTGGCCGACGCGCAGGCTGGTCTTGTCCATCAGCTCCAGCGTCGCCGCGCCCGACTCTACGAGCGCAGGGAGCGAGGAGTTGGCGTCGAACAGGTTGTCGAAGACGACCAGCGCGGTTTTCACGAAGTTTCTGATCGGGATCGTGCGGTAGGTGGCCGACGCGATGAAGCCGAGCGTGCCCTCGGAGCCGATCATCAGGTGAGTAAGAATGTCGACGGGATTGTCGAAGTCGAGGTAGGAGTTGATGCCGTAGCCCATGGTGTTCTTCATGGAGTACTGCTGCTTGATCTTCGCCACCGACGCCGGGTTGGTCACCACCCGCTCGCGCAGATCCAATAATCCCTTGTAGATCTCGGGCTCTAAGGTGCGCAGCTTCTCATCGGCGTCGGGAGCGCCGGTGTCCAGCACCGTGCCCGACGGCAGCACGACGACCAGCGATTCGAGGGTCTTGTAGGTGTTTTCGACGATCCCGCACGCCATGCCGGAAGAGTTGTTGGCCACCACCCCGCCGATGGTGCAAGCCTTCGAGGAGGCCGGGTCGGGGCCGAACTTGCGCCCGTAGCGGGCCAGGTGGGCGTTGAGCTTCTCCACGGTGACGCCCGGCTCGACGCGCACCCGCTCACCGCCGTCGAGTATCTCGACGTTTTGGAAGTTCCGACGGGTGTCCACCAGTACCTTCTGGCTCCCGGCCTGGCCTGAGAGTGAGGTGCCGCCGGAGCGGAAGGTGATGGCCGTTCCGGCCTGGGCCGCGGCCTTGTACAACCGCGCTACCTCCTCGGCCGAGCGCACCGTGGCCACCGAGTTGGGGTAGAGCAAGAAGTGCGAGGCGTCGTGCGCCCGTGCCCTCCTGGTGAACTCGTCGGTCGCCAGCTTCACGCCGGTTTGCTGCAGCTCTTCGACGCCTACAGGCTCGCTTAGTCTTCCCATGGGCCAACCTTACTTCTCTATTGCTTTTCTTTACTTATTGCGCGTTTGTGGGGCCGCCCCGGATCAAGTCCGGGGACGGGCGTTTACGGCACGGGGATCATGAACGAGAGCACGGTGGCCTGCAAGGTGACCAGCAGCGCGAAGATGACCAGCAAAACGAGCGACCAGCCGACGACCTGGCGGAAGATCACGCCCTCCTTGTTCATCATGCCGGTGGCAGCAGCTGCGACCGAGAGCGACTGGGGCGAGATCATCTTGCCCATGCACCCGCCGGTGGAGTTGGAGGTTGCCATCAGAACCTGGTGTTGGACGTCGCCCCAAACAGTTGCGGCCGTCTCGACCTGCATCCCGCCGAACAGCGCGTTGGAGGAAACGTCCGAGCCGGTAATCGCGACGCCCAGCCAGCCGAGCACCGGGGAGAGGAAGGCGAAGGCCGCGCCGGAGGCGGCGAGCCCCGCACCCAGGGTGGAGGTCATGCCGGAGGCGTTCATGATGTAGGCCAGCGCCAGCACGGAGGCGATGGTGATGATGGTGTAGCGCAGGTTGTAGATCGTCTTGCCGAATTCCTTGGCGGCCACGGAAACCGACATCCGGTAGACCAGCATGGTGATGACCCCGCCGATGAACAGGTAGGTGCCGGTAGAGACCACGGAATAGAGGTCGATGTTGTTGGTGACGCAGGCCGTCGCACCGTCGGCCTTGAAGCAAGATTCGAGGCCCGGCCAGGTGAACTTCACGGTGAACGTCGAAGCCAGCCAGGATTTGGCCGCCGGAATCTGGGAAACGGCGAAGATCGCGACCACGATCACGTAGGGGATGATGGCGCCGACGACCCGGCGCGCGCCCTTGGTTTGTTGGGCAGGGGTCGGGGCATCACTATCGACGGCCATCTCGGCCTTCACCGGATGGGCAGGTTTGGCAACCTTGAGCAGCAACAAGATGGCGATTATGCAGGCGATAGAGGCCACAACGTCGGTGATCTGGTAGTTCACGAAGTTGGAGGTGACGAACTGGAAGGCGGCGAAGACCACGCCGCCGGACAGGGCGATGTGCCAGGTGTCTTTGAGTCCGCGCACACCGTCGACGAGGAAGACCAGGAACAGCGGCACCATCATGGCCATGAACGGAGACTGACGCCCAGCCATCGCGCCGAAGACCTCGGCCAGCTGGGAGGGGTCGGCACCGCCGAAGCCGGCGGAGGCGGAGTTGCCCAGCGTGGTAATGGGCGCGCCCATAGCCCCGAAGGCGACCGGGGCGGTGTTGGCGACCATGCACACCATGGCGGCCTTGAGCGGTTTCATCCCGGCGGCGACCATCATCGCGGCGGTGATGGCGACGGGCGTGCCGAACCCGGCGAGGGCTTCGAGCAGGGCGCCGAAGCAGAAGGCGATGAGGATGGCCAGGATACGTAGGTCGTCGGAGATTTCGCGCAGCAGATCGCGAAGCACCTTGTCCCAGCCGCACTTGACCGTCAGGTTGTACAGCCACACCGCGGGTATCAGAATCCACATGATCTGGCACACGCCGAAGAACAGGCCCTCGCAGGTGGCGGCAAAGGCAGGCTCGGCGGGCAGATGCCAGCCGAAGACAGCGACGACGATGGTGAGCACGATCGTGCCCAGGGCCGCGATCCAGGCCGGTACTTTAAAAATGCCCAGCATGATGAACAGCGCGAGCAGCGGGATGGCCGCAACCAGGGCCGAAAAGGCCAGAGAATCGGCTACGGGAGCGAGAATTTGGGAAAACACCGTACTCCTTTGTGAGGTCTCAGTCAGGCCCAAAATACAGGCAGAATCGGCGATTGTCTAGCGCTTACGTTGTCGAGATCGTAACTTTTCGCTTTATCGATCAACTAATAACGGCTTCCGAAGTGAAACTTTTCACGTTCATCCGTATGACTTGGGGTGTTGACCCTTGCTGCGACCTTTGGCATAGAGTTACGCGCATGAAAGACGGAGCAATTCACGAGACCATCGACGAGCTAGTACAGCGCGAGCGCGAGCTGCGCGAGGCCCTGGGCGACGGAACCATCGACAAAGCCGAGGAAAACCAGCGGCTGGCCGAGGTCGAGGCAGAACTGGATCAGTGCTGGGATCTGCTGCGCCGCCGCGCCGCCGACAAAGCCCGCGGGCTAGACCCGGAAAAGACGAAGGTTCGCTCTCAGGACGTTGTTGAGAACTACCTGGAGTGACGGCAATCCAAACTACCCGAAGGCGCGCTTGCTCTCGATCTCTTCGGTGTCGTTGACGACCGGGGGCGCGCTCAGGTCGATCGTGCGCACCGTGCGGCCGGAGAGCGGGCGCTGGACGTAGGTCGGCTTGGTGATCGGGATGGGATCCCACAGCGAGTTGAGCTGCGTGAAGGGGGCGTCCAGTTCGATGGATTGTTCGTACTGGGCCAGATCCGAGTCGCTGATGATAACTGTCTCCTCATCGCCGCCTGAGAAGATCTCGGCACGGCAGCGCTCAAGCTTACGTTCCATCCTTCGCACGGACAAACGTAAGAACCCCAGGTAACCGAGCATCACCGCTGCCGGTACTGCGGCCGTCCACCATGGAACGACGCCAAACGCGGCCACCGCAACCACCACCAGTTCAGTGGCGGTAAGGCCTACTAGAACCCGGCGCCGGAAGAACACCGACTTCATCTGCAGATAGTGCAGCTGCTGGCGCTCGGCCCTGCGGGTAAGCGGGGTGGAGACTGTTTCGAGGGCATCGGCAGACTCGGCGGCGTCTTCGGTGTGGACGATGGTGACGTCGGGAGAGAAGACCGATTGCTCTACTTGGGCGTCGGTTTTGCGCCTCGAAAGCACGTGCGGAACCAATATGAGCAGCCAAATGGCCACGATTGCCGCAAACAAAACCCCCGTCCACATGAGGGCAACGGTATCGCCATTGGGACCAAAACTGGGTCAACCAGGCCCGGAGTGTCGCACAAGTTGTGGGGCCCTAGGGCTAGTTGAGTACGCGGAAAGGGGCATTTGCAACGGGTAGCGACCGGCCGGAAAAGGTTCCAATGCGATAACTATTTTCTTATCTCGCCCCAAGTCGAGGCGTGTCGGAAGGTGCGCCGACTAGACTCTTTCGCATGTCTCACACCAATACCGCCATAACGCACCTAGACGCCATCGAGGCAAACCTGCGCGCCGTGCGCACGCGCGTCGGAGCGAGAAAAATCCTGGCGGCAGTGAAAGCGAACGCCTACGGGCACGGGGCGACGCACGTGGCCAAGATGATCGAAGAGCGCGGAGCCGCCGATTGGTTGGGCGTCGCCATGGTCGACGAAGGGGTCGAGCTGCGCCGGGCCGGAATCTCCCTGCCCATCCTCAAGCTCTCCCACGCCCGGGGTGCGGACGTCCAGCTGGCGATGGAGAACGGCATCGTACTTCCGGTGGTGGACGTACAGTCTGTACGCGAATACTCGGGCGCGGCTGAGGCACTGGGCATGGTGGCCGAGGTGCACCTCAAGGTGGACACCGGGATGCGGCGGATCGGCTGTGAACCCGAACAGGCCCGGATGCTGGCCGAGATGATCGTGGCCGACGAAAACCTGGTGCTCACCGGCATCTTCTCCCACATGCCGGTTTCCGATACCCCTTCGCAAGACGGTTTCTCCCGCGCGCAGATCGCACTGTTTGCCCGCACGGCGGCGGCGGTGGAAGAGCTCACCGGCCCGATCACGAAACACCTGGCCAACTCGGGTGCGATACTCGCCCACCCGGATGCCTGGTTCGACATGGTTCGCCCCGGAATCATGCTCTACGGGGCCTATCCCGACCCAGCCACGCCGCGCACGGTGCCGCTGGTCGCGGCGCTCACCTGGCGGGCGGAAGTCTCGTTTATCAAGCGCATACACGCGGGCGAAACCGTTAGCTATGGCCGTACCTGGGAAGCTAAAGAAGATACGTGGATCGCGACCGTTCCCGTCGGGTATGGGGATGGGTTCTCGCGGTTGAACTCGAACCGCGGGCGGGTTCTGATCGGCGGTCGTTCCTACCCGATCGCCGGGCGGGTGTGCATGGATCAGTTCATGGTCGACCTCGGGCCGACGAGCGATGTGCGGGTCGGCGATGACGCGATCTTGATTGGAACCAGCGAGTCCGATCAGATCACGACTACGGAAATCGCGCAGTTGATGGGGACGATCCCCTACGAGGTGACCTGCGGCATTCAATCCCGCGTGGAGCGCGCATGGGAGTGAGCCTTCGGGATTTGTATTCGCGAGCCTGCAATCGTTTCGAGAGCTGGCCCTGGACGCACAGCTGGAAACTCGGCATCGGGTTGATTATCGGGGCCGCGTTCACCTGGATTTTGATCGGCTTCGCCGGCCCGTCGACGGTCGCGCTCACGTTGGGCGAGCGGCATTCGCTGCTGCCGCCGTGGTACCTGCCCTACCAGTACTCGGGCTGGAGCCAGTGGATCGTGGTTCCGGCGCTGTGGCTGGCCATTTCCGCGGCGGCAATTGGGCTTTGGATTTGCATGAACGCGCTCGCCCACGGCTGGAACCCGCGGCCCTGGAAGCTGTTCGGAATGGGGGCGGGGCTGTCGGCGGCAACCGCGTGCGTCCTGCCGATGACAAGCGCAGACGTGTTGATGTACGCCGCCTACGGGCGCATTCAGATTCTGGGGATGAACCCCTACGACATCACTCCGGCTGAGATCGCTAGGCAAGAATACGATCCGGTTCTGCACCTGACCGAGCCGCCCTGGACGGACACCCCCTCTGTCTACGGGCCGATCGCCACCTGGACGCAGTGGCTGGCCGCCTATCTTGGCGGGGATAACTTGCACGACATCGTCTTCTGGCTGCAGATGCTCGCTTTGATTCCTTTCCTGGTCTGCGGGCTGGTGGCCATCTACCTGGCCGGCGGGCATTCGCTTCCGTCGCTGCGGGCGGTGCGCAAGTTCGGGCACGACGTCATTGGGTACGGCGCGTCGGGTGCGCGGCACGGGGCTGCGGTATCGGATGGGAAAACCGGCCGTTTCGCGGGAATCAAGCGCATTTTGCCCGACTGGAACCACCGGAATCAGGCCCAGGCGCGGGCGGTGTTGTTCACCGTCGCCAATCCGTTGATGATCTGGGCGGTGCTGGCCGGAGCACATAACGAGGCCCTGACGCTGGTGTTCGCCATCGTGGCGCTGCTGTTCTTGCGCCGCTACCCGTTCTTTGCCGGGGTAGCCATTGGGCTGGCCGGGGCCACCAAGGTCTCGCTGGTGTTCTACGGTCTTGCGATGCTGTGGGCCTACCGGTTCTCGCTGAAGCGGGTGCTGTTGTTGGGCGTCGGGGCTTTGGTGCCGCTCGGTTTGGCCTACGGGCTGTGGGCGCCGGACGCCCTGCTCGCCGCCCGCCGGAACGTCGGCTATGTCTCCGCCGGATCCTGGGCCCCGTTCTTCACCGAGATTTTCGAGCTGTTCTGGCCCAACGATTTCTCCCGCCAGGTAGTGACGTGGATCGGCTGGGCGGGCATGTTCGTCATCGCATACCTGCTCTCGCGGGTACTCCCCTGGAGCCCTGCCCCCGGTTCGCTGCTGGGAGCGCGCATCGAACGCGACCCCCTCACCGTGACCTGCCGCACCGCCGTAATCCTGACGACGGCCTGGCTGGTGACGTCGCCCTACTCGCTGAGCTGGTACGACATCATCGTCTGGGTGCCGCTGGGGATGCTGGCGGCCTCCAAGCTGGACAAGATCATGGTCTGGCGCGGTGGCTGGCTCTCGGTGGCCTACGTGGCGGCCCGCGCGGTTAAATTCGACCCGGAGATCAACCAGCTCAACTGGGTGATCCGCGATCTGCTGTGCTCGGCCGCCCAGCTGCTGGTGCTGGCCGCGCTGATCGCCTGGGGCATCTCGGGCGTGCGCAAGAACGGCTGGTGGGGCTGCTTCAAGCCCGCCGGCGATCACAAATAGCTTTACCAAGAGGAACCGTCCCCATTGGTAAAGCCTGCCATTTTTGCAGGGGGACGAACCCCTGGCAACCCCGAGCGTGGTGGGCACGCCGTTGTTCAGAGTTGTTGCACGGGTGAATCCAAGGCGATTCGGTGATTTTGCCGGTTGAGACTGGTGAGGGGGTGGGGGTACGGGTCAAACAAAGGAGCCAGGGAAACTCCGGGAGGTGGAGTTTGACCCGTACCGCCGAGGACACAACCGAAAAACGTCTTCTACTGAGCTGTTCTTTTACTGAGCTCCTCAGTGATCACAATCATGCCCGGCCACCCGCTGGCAGGCACGGGAAACCGGGGTGGTTGCTGAGATAGTTGACAGGGCAGTGAGATTTCTCACTTTCGGGGTTCACCACCCGCCATCTCGCTTTCTCGATTCGTCATCCCGCGCGCAGTCGCGGGATCTCGCTTTCACTACAGATAGATCCGATTCGCCGCTGCGCTCCTCGAGACCGGGGCGCGTAGAGATCCTGCGACTTCGCGCAGGATGACGAGATGGGGTGCAGGATGACCAGATGGGGCGCAGAATGACGAGATGGGGCGCAGAATGACGAGTGGAGAAGCGCCGGAGACTTGCCAGCGGCAATGGCGAAGAGGGGGTAGGGGTACGGGCCAGACAAGGGAGCCAGGGAAACTCCGGGAGGTGGAGTCTGGCCCGTACCACCGAGGACACAACCAAAGATGACTTGTACCGATTTGCTTCGGTGATCACTATCTTGCCCGGCTGCTGACGCGGACGCACGGGTTTGGGGCAAAGCGCTGAGATAGTTGAGTCGGCGGTGAGGTTTCTCATCGGAGAAGACCATTCATCCGCTTGCGTAACTATTCTTTGACACCCGCTTGGGCTAGGGATAGCGTGCAATGTATGCAGATAATCACGACTGTGGAGATGGTCATCATCGCTGTGACGTTTATCTCCCTCATCGCTTATCGGCTGTTCAGCCGCAAACTCTCTACACCCGCGCTCAAGCACGAGTTCTCCATGCGCTATCTGTTGTGGCCCGCGATCACGCTCGTTGTCGTCGACGTTGGGGAATCGCTTACCTACAACGGAACCAGGGCTTTCACCGAGAACGTCCCCCACCACAATTTCGGTACACCCCTCGACGCCGCGCTTCCGCTCATCCCGTTCTTCATCATCTTCTACCTGATGGCCTACTTGGTGATCCTCTTCGCGCCCTTCTACCTGTCTTGGGTGGGGAACATTTGGCTGGTACAGCGCTACCTCGCCTCCGTGGTGGTGCTGTTCGTCATCTCGTCGATCATCTATCTGACCTTGCCGAACGACGTGCCGCATGCCTGGACTCCCGAACAGTACGCGCAACACACCGGCCCGTTCGACCGGCTGCTGGAGTTCATGTACGACTCCGACGCTGCTTCCAACGGCCTTCCGTCGCTGCACAACGCTCACATCTGGCTGCCGTTCTTCCTGATCGTCTTCTCCATGGCCAAGGGCAGGCAGCGCCTCCTGCGGGCACTTCCCGTGGCCATCCTTGGCGTGTTGATCTCGCTGTCCACGCTGTTTTGCAAGGAGCATTACCTTGCCGACGTCTTCTTCTCCATTGCCCTCGTGGCGCTCATTGCGTGGTGTGCGACACACTTTGGAAAGCGACCAGCCCGCGTACATTCGGAACTCAAGCGGGCTGCCTGACGGAAGGGGTTGGGAGGCTGCAGGCTGCACACAATGGGCTGCACAGCACAAAAATTTGTCCCCGCGCCCGGAGCTTGCCGAGCGCGGGGACAGGTATCAATCGGTTACTTCTTGGTTCTCA
>JAISTE010000129.1 GCA_031272825.1 Propionibacteriaceae bacterium
CCATCTCTCGTCATCCCGCGCGTAGTCGCGGGGGAGCCGCCGCCCGCAGTGGAGCAGTAACCCCATGCTCGTCATCCCGCGCGCAGTCGCGGGATCTCCATCCCCACCCCAATCCAATATCCATACGGAGTAGCGAATCCGTCCCCAAACCGTCGTAACTAAATACCGTAGCCAACCCGGGATTTCTTAGTCTTTCGAGGTCGCCTATACCAGGCGGAAAATCTAGAAAGGCATACTCATGGATCACACACAGGGCCACAAGCGGCTCTTTATCTCGGCGGGAACGCTGCTGGCGACCGTCGGGCTGATAACGGCGGCGACGTTCACCGACTTCGCCAACCTGAACATCGGCGACGGGACGAGCGGCAACGGCATCGCCGGGAACAACCGCTTCAACATTCAGGTCGTCGGTACCGATGCCAATGGCGTCCCCCAGCCCGGCACCTGGCAGGAGGCCAACTCGGCGAACGGTATCGAGATCGCGGTGCCGAAAGCCGACATCCTCACCCCGGGCGATACGGCGTCCGTCGATATTCCGTATCGGAACGAGTCGCCGAAGCTGAAGGCTGCCATCACGTTCAACCTGCAGGACAAGGCCGGAAAGACCTCCGACCCGGATCTGCTCGCGGCCCTGCGTTTTACCATCACCAACGAGGCGAAGAACACCAAGACGACGCTGGTCAAGGCCGACGCCACCTTCCAAGATCTCTCCGCCGCTCTGGCCCTCGGCACGTTCGACCCGAATGAGGAGGGCGTGCTGCACGTCATCATCAACCTGCCGGATCAGGGCACACCGCTGAAGAACAACGCGCTGAACGGCAAGAGCGCCTTCACCCAGGTGCATTTCGACGCCACTTCGGTGCAGCCGTAACAGGGGAACTCCGTCATGGCCACAGGTCTGAAGCGTATGGCGCTGGCAGGGGGGAGCTTCCTCGCGGCGCTGGCCCTGCTGACGTCTGCGCTTGTCACAGACCGAGGCGAGGTGGCCGTCCGAATGGACGGCAGCGAAAACACCTTCGACCTGGTTGTGGCGGGGGAATGGGGGAATCCTGGCTGGCTCCCCCAGGCCTCCGACTGGGGAGAAGGCGACGCACGTCCCTATCGCGTCGCCCTCCCCAGCGGGGCCGTACTCGCACCCGGCGGCACGGTGAACCTGCGGGTGGCGGCCAAGAATGCCAGCCCGCGCATCGCCGGGGCGTTGACCTTGGAAATCCGCGACCCAGACCCGCTGGGTGTCGCACGCAACCCCAAGACGGGCAACCATCTGGAGCTGTTCAATCAGCTGGAGTTCACCGTCAAGCAAGAATCAGAGGTTATATACGACCACGTATCGGCCACTGGCTTAGGTAAACGATCCGTGGCCGAGTCTTTGGCTCCGCAGGATTTCATCATCTTCGACGTCCAGATCGGCCTCCCCCAAAACCTAGGAAACGAGTGGCAAGGGGCGACCACGGGCGTCGAATTCCACTTCGAGGGGGAGGGGTTATGAATAGAGGGGCAATGAACCGCGGAATGTGGGCGCTGCTGGCGTCTTCGGGCACGCTGTTGGCGCTGTCGGCCACCCTGACGTCGGCGGTCTTCACCGATTCGGCCCGGCTCTCGTTTGGCGTCGGCGGGGTGCCGTTCGATATCGCAATCGAGTCGGGCGGGGCGCTGTACCAGGCACAGAGCGAGAGTGCGGCGGTGCTGGAACCGGTCGTCGGCTCGCGGCTATCTGCCACCAAACCGGTTTCTTTCGATACGACCGTCGTCAACAGGGCGGGCAGCCGCGAAGGAGACATGTATATCCGCTTGTGGGATCCCGATCCGAGCGCAGGGGACGTCTTCGATTCGCTGCTGATAACCATCTATATCGACGGAACCACCACGGCAATCCGCCAGCTTTCAGTCGTCGACGTCAACGCCCACGGCCCGCTGCTGCAGCGGGTGAAACCCGGCGAAATCCACGACGTCACCGTGGAGGCCCTGCTGTCCCCGGCGGGTGAAGCGCTCACCGCAGCAGAAGCCAAAGTCGGTACGGCGATCGGCCTGCGGGTAGATGGAGTGAGCCGATGAGAAGTTCACTCATGAAAGCGTCGATCCTGCTCCCTATGTTCCTACTGTTCTTCCCGACCTCGGCCCATGCCGACGATCTCATCACAGCCACCCCGGATGTCGTTGTTGTGAAGGCCCCTGCCCCCGGCCACTCACAAACCTGGGAGATGAAAGTGCGCAACAACACCGACCGTCCGCTCCCGCTGTTCCTGGAAATCCGCTTCACCGGGGACGACCTACTCGTTCACGGCCCGACGCCGCTAGTGCTCACCGTCGATACACCCGACGGTCGCCCCTTGGGCGAGGCGGCGCTGGGCCAACTCCCATCATCACCAACCTCGTTGCCCGATCTCCCTGGCGGTTCGACGTACGTGCTCCACGGCACGGTGTCGCTGCCGCGGGAGGCGGGCAACGAGTACCAAAGACTGTCGGGAAAGCTTACGTTCGAGTTCACCAGCGAGGACGACACCACCAAATCCGGCACTGGCCAGCTCCCGTTTACCGGCTCCGACGGCCTGTGGCAAGCACTGATTCTCGGCCTAGGGCTGCTGGCCCTCGGGGCGGCACTGGTGGCGAAGCGTCGGGGAAAACGTGCGTGAAACGTCGATGATCCGGGCCATCCCACCCAACAACAACCCCCAAACCAGAAAGCGAACCCAAGTGAGAAGAACCGCATCCGTGATGCTGCTGCTGGGGCTGGCGTTGGCCGTCGCGCTGACGCCGACGTCCGCTAGCTTCACCGACCAAACCCATTCCAGAACCGCCCATCTGGCTCGCGAGTTCGTGCCGCTGGTAGTGCCGGTGTCGGTGGGATTTTCCAATAATCTGCGCATGGAGGACACCGGGCTGGCGCTCACTCCGAACGGCGACGTCTACGTGTGGGGGCTGATCGGCGACCGCATCAACGGCACCCAGGTTTCGCCCACCGGCCCGGCCAAGCCAACCCAGGTGATTTTCCCGGCGAACGAAAAGATCGCCGAGGTTTCGGGGATGCAGCACGATCTAAACGCGCTCGACACCAACGGCTGCGTTTGGGGCTGGGGCGGCACCGACACTCGCAACGGCATCGATTCGACTTCCAGCAACCGCCGCTCCAATTGGGGCCCCTACAAGGTGCGCGAGGGTACCGCGTGGGACGGCACTGGCCCGGAACTGTGTGGAGTCACCACCATTACCAACAACGAGGGCGCGGGCGCGGCGCTCAAGCGCGACGGCACCGTCTGGTATTGGGGAGACGACAAGAACCTGGCCTACTCGGGCAATCCCGGCGCGGGCGCGAGCCAGATGGCGTTGCCGCGCCCGGCCGTCTACGTGCGCGGGGCCTGGGCCGAGTTCTATGTCATCTTGGACGACGGCGACGTCTGGTATTGGGGCCAGCACGATCCCAAAGTTGGTATGCAAAACTCCTTCCCAGCAGGCACTTCGGCCACCCCGACGGCCAAGTATCTGCAGGCGCTCGCCCCGTGGATGCGCAAGAATGCCAAGAAGGCCGGACGTCCGTGGATCGTCGCCGTAGACGGCGGGAAGAACATGGGCGGGGCGCTGCTCTCCGACGGTTCGATCCTCACCTGGTCGAACACCGATCCCAATCGCACCGGCCACCCCGCCGACGGCAAGATCGACCCGACGGTGCTCTCGCTTGGGGACGTCGATCAGCTGTCCTATGGGGCGAAGACAGCGATCATCCATCGCAAGGACGGCTCGTTGTGGTGCTACGGCGTCGCGGGCGATCCTAACGACACCACGCAGACCAAAGTCAGCTACGACAAGATCTGTTATTCCCTGACGCCCAAGAAGCTGTCCGACGACATCCTCAACTACGCCCTGGGCTCCGACTTCCTGATCTGGCAGACGAAAACTCACGAGTTCTACGGCATTGGCCGCAACCTGGTCGGCGTGCTGGGGCTGCCCGTCGCCAACATGGTGAACCCGGTGCGCCGGGTCGATTGGAACGGCTCGAATGAGCTGGCCAAGCTGGGAATTTAGGGGAGTTCGTTTGTGGTCTTACTTCATTGGGCGTGCGGCTAACACCCCGTCCCCGGGCTCAGTCACTCCGTCCCCGGACTGCGATCCGGGGCGGCTCATCGTCTTCCTGTGCTGGGATTCCCCCATCTTCCTGCGCTTCCCTACCCCCCGTCTTCCTGCGCTTCCCTACCCCCCGTCATCCTGCGCGCAGTCGCAGACCGCAGCCGGGCGGAGCCCGCGCCCCGGTCTCGAGGAGTGGAGCGACGAATAGACCGCAGCCGGGCGGAGCCCGCGCCCCGGTCTCGAGGAGTGGAGCGACGAACTGGATCTGCTTATGGCGTCGGGGATAGAGAAGGGAGATCCCGCGACTGCGCGCGGGATGACGAGTCGGGTGCGGGATGACGGCTTGGGTGCGGGATAACGAAGAACCGGAAAGGCGGACACAATGAAATGGCCAGCAAAACACGTTGCGAACAGGGTAATTGCGGAACCGAGGCGGGCGGTCGGAGATTCCGGCCGCCCGTCAGGTGCCTTGACGCTGTGGCGCTGGTTCCGCTCAACTCTCCTATCCCTATCGGCGGTACTGGGGGCGATTTGTGCCGTGGCATTCGGAATCGCGCTGGTGCTCGGGCTCAAGCCGCTGGCCGTCATCTCCGGTTCCATGGAGCCGACGATCCCCGTCGGTTCGGTGGTTTTCTCGCGCATGGTTCCCGCCTCCGAGCTGCACCCGGGAGACATAGTGACCGTCGCTCGGCCAAGCAACAACGGTTCGCAATCTCAAATGGTCACCCACCGGCTGGTGACGTCCACGCAAACGGAACCGGGCTTCTACGAGCTGGTGTTGAAGGGCGACTTCAACGCGGACGTCGATCCGCAACCGTACCGGGTGAGCGCCGCGGGGCTATGCGTGTGGCACCTGCCGTGGCTGGGCGACGTGGCGATCTTTCTGCAATCCAAGTCGGGGCTGATGACAGCTGCCGCACTGGCCGCGGGCCTAATAGCGGTTTTCGCGTTCAACCCTGATTCCAGAGCCTGACCCGGGGAAACCGTCGCGCACGGATGCGACTAGACTGCATCCGTCAACCCAAAGGATGTGCATGTCTGAACTGCTGCCCATTAGGCGCGCCCTCATTTCCGTATATGACAAGACCGATCTGATTGATCTGGCCCAAGCCCTAGTCGACGCCGGTGTGGAGTTGGTTTCCACGGGCTCGACCGCCGCCAAGCTCACCGAGGCCGGGCTGCCGGTCACCCGCGTCGAGGACGTCACCGGTTTCCCCGAGTGCTTCGACGGCCGGGTCAAGACCCTGCACCCGCGCATTCACGGCGGACTGCTGGCCGACCGTCGTCTCGAATCCCACCGCAACCAGCTGGACGAGCTTGAGATCAAGCCCTTCGATCTGCTGGTCTCCAACCTGTACCCATTCACGGCGACGGTCGCCTCGGGTGCGAGCGAGGCCGAGGCCATCGAGCAGATCGACATCGGCGGACCTGCCATGGTTCGGGCGTCGGCGAAGAACCACCCGTCCGTGGCCGTCATCACCTCTGTTTCCCAGTACGGCCAGCTCAAGGAAGCCCTGAAGGCCGGCGGTTTCACGCTGGAACAACGCCAAATGCTGGCCCTGGAGGCCTTCCGCGAGACCGCCGCCTACGACATCGCGGTCGCCAACTGGATGGCCACCCGCTTCGATGGCGAGCACTTCCCCGGCTGGTACGCAGCCTCCTTCCGCCGCGAAAACACCCTGCGCTACGGCGAAAACTCCCACCAGGGTGCCGCCCTATACAGCCAGGAAAAATCAGCGTTCGCCCCGTCTCTCCTATCCTTGCCCGACGGCGAACTAGCCGGCATCGCCGGGGCTCAACAACTCGGCGGTAAGGAGATGAGCTACAACAACTACGTCGACGGAGAGGCCGCCTACCGCGCCTGCTACGACTTCGACCAGCCCGCCTGCGCGATCATCAAGCACGCCAACCCGTGCGGCATCGCGGTGGGTTCCGACATTGCCACGGCTCACCGCCTGGCCCACGAGTGCGACCCGGTCTCGGCCTACGGCGGCGTGATTTCGGTCAACCGTCCGGTCACGCTGGAGCTGGCCCAGCAGGTGAAGCCGATCTTCACCGAGGTCATCATCGCTCCCGAATACGAGCCCGAAGCGCTTGAGCTGCTGCAGACCAAGAAGAACCTGCGCATCCTGGTGGCCCCGGCCTATCTCAAGGGTCAGGCCCAGCTGCGTCAGATCACCGGGGGAGTGCTGCTCCAAGACGCCGACTTGGTCGACGCAGAGGGCGACAATCCGGCCAACTGGAAGCTGGCCGCCGGTTCGGCAGTATCCGCCGAAGAGCTCGAAGACCTGGCGTTCGCCTGGAAGGCCTGCCGCTCGGTGAAATCCAACGCGATCTTGCTCGCCAAGGGCGGGGCGTCGGTGGGCGTCGGCATGGGCCAGGTGAACCGCGTCGACTCCTGCCGCCTTGCGGTAGAGCGCGCCGGTGAGCGCTCGGTCGGCTCGCTGGCCGCCTCTGATGCGTTCTTCCCGTTCTCAGACGGCCCGCAAATCCTGATCGACGGCGGCGTCAAGGCCATCGTCGAACCCGGCGGCTCCATCCGCGACCAAGAAACCATCGACCTGTGCGAAGCCAAGGGCGTCGCCCTCTACTTCACCGGCACAAGGCACTTCTTCCACTGAGGTTTACCAGTAGGGACGGTTCCTCTTGGTAAAGGGTTTACCAAGAGGAACCGTCCCTTTTGGTACAGTCCCGCGATCGATGCACTCATCCTGGCTGCCTACCTTCCGCTATCTGACCGTAGGCAGTACAGCAGTGGGTTGCGAAATGGCAGAGTACAGGGTCTGCGAAATGGTAGACTATCTGTGCCGTGAATGGCAGGGTAACTACCTGAAATGGGGAGGCTGATGGACTACACGCCTCGGGTGGTAGATGCCACCCTCAACGAGATTCTGGCCGAGCTCCCTGCGGTTGTGTTGGAGGGGGCCAAGGGAGTCGGCAAGACGGCCACCGCCAGCCAGTACGCCCGGAGTATTTATCGGCTTGACCTGCGCCAGATGAACGAACTGGCGTCGGACGATCCCAGCATCGTTTTGGAAGGAACCAACCCCATATTCATCGACGAATGGCAGCTTGTCCCCGATGTCTGGAACGAGGTACGCCGAGCAGTGGACGAGGACATGTCTCCGGGCAGGTTCATAATGGCTGGTTCTTCAAGCCCGAGGACAGATACTCGAATCCACTCGGGCGCAGGAAGAATGATTCGGATCACAATGCGTCCGATGTCTTTACCTGAGAGGCAGATCGAGGAACCGTCAGTCTCGTTGTCTGATCTCCTTGACGGAAATGCGGACGTGTCCGGGAACACAGAGTTGAAACTGACCGACTACGTAGACGAGATACTCTCCTCTGGCTTTCCTGGAATCCGACAGGCCAAACCGTCCGCTCGCCGGAGACTTGTGGACAGCTACATTTCACAAATCGTGGAGCACGATGTAGACGAGCTCGGCTATTCAGTGCGCAGACCGGAGACGCTCTTTCACTGGTTGTCCGCCTATGGTGCTGCGACGTCAACTACAGCCTCCTACTCCTCCTTGCTCCGAGCAGCGGCTCCCGGGGAAACCTCCAAACCCGCCAAAGAAACAGGTATGGCATACCGCGATCTCCTGACAAGAATGCGCTTGCTCGACCCGCTGCCCGCCTGGACTCCTGGGTTCGCACACCTCAAACGTCTGGGGCAATCACCCAAACACCACCTGACTGACCCAGCGCTGGCCGCTGGGTTGGTCGGCAGCACGAAAGAGTCCTTGCTGCACGGGCAAGGCCCGTCTGCATCTAGCGACGGCACTTTTCTAGGTGCGCTGTTCGAGTCGCTCGCGGCCCAAACTGTCCGGGTTCTGGCAGACGCACTGGGCGCGAAGGTCTCCCATCTTCGAACCCAAGGCGGCGATAGGGAAGTTGACCTGATAGTCGAACGCAAGGACGGCAAAGTCCTGGCTGTCGAGGTAAAGCTCACCACTGTCATACGCCCTAAAGACGTCGCCAACCTCAACTGGCTCAAGGAGCAGATAGGAGAGCGGCTGGTAGGTAAGGTCATCCTCAATACTGGAGAGCTCGCCTACACCCGTAAAGATGGGGTTTCGGTGATCCCCCTCGCGCTGCTGGGGCTGTGAACCGTCCCTTTTGGTAAAGAAAACTCGAATTACACAAAACTCGGCTGTCTTGCGTCTTTCCAGGTGAGGTCGTCGAGGAGAGGTAATGAGCGAGACATCCCCGAAGAAGCGCGGGTCTTGGTACGAGTGTGTGGGAATCGCCGTGGCGGGACTTATGCTGAACAAGCTGTTCCAGGCCATGGGGTTGCCGACCGGAGTCGTGTTGGCCATCACTTTCGGCGGGTGTGGCGTGATCATCGTGTGGATGATGGTGCAGCGTCGGATGGTCAACTCTGAGTTGGCGCGCAAACGCCCGAAGGTTGAGTTGACTCCGGCTTTTCGGCAGTGGCTTTGGGAGCACGGGCTTGAGTCGGTGAGCTATCTTCCTGTGCTGGACAAGGTGCCGACCGCCCCGCCGGTACGGAACAAGCTGCGTTTGGCGTTGCTGCCCGGCCCTCAAGAAGAGCAGTACGGCACTACCATCGCTCTCCAAGGGTCTTGGGAGGGATTCCGGGTGTACGCCTACCAGACGGAAGTCGCCGCCTCTAGCCGTCTCGACGAGGCGGTCGTGCTCCAGCTTCCATTCCAGTTCCGCGGGATCTTCCAGGCTCAGAAGCTGCCGGTGGAAAACGTGGACGATTTCTGGGCGGAGCTGGCGTTCATGCGGGTGGGGGAGTGGTTCGTCGAGGCCGAGCGTGTCCCTGAACTGTTTTACTGCTGCCCTGAGCTCGGAGCTGCGTTCGAGAACAGTACGCTTCCGCAAACAAGCCGGATCATGGCCGTCGAAGATGGGGCGAGCTACCTGTTCCTGACAACCCCCTGGACGAACAACCCCATCCCGATGCTGGAGGAGTCGCTGAATCTGCTCGCGGCCTGCGCCGAGGCGCTGGAAGCTCCGCTCGGGGAGTACTCGTGAGCTTGGGGAACCGTCCCCA
>JAISTE010000141.1 GCA_031272825.1 Propionibacteriaceae bacterium
CCATCTCGTGGGTGACGACCATCATCGTCATTCCCGAATGGGCGAGCTCGCGCATAACCGCCAGCACCTCGCCGACCAGCTCGGGATCGAGCGCCGAGGTTGGCTCGTCGAACAGCATCATCTCCGGGTTCATCGCCAGCGATCGGGCGATGGCCACGCGCTGCTGCTGCCCGCCCGAGAGCTGCGACGGATGTTGATCCAGCTTGTCGGAAAGCCCAACCTTCGCCAGCATCTCTTTGGCGATCCTCTGGGATTGCTCCTTGGTTCGGCCCAAGACCCGGTGCTGCGCCACGGTGACGTTGCCGAGCACCGTCATGTGCGGGAAGAGGTTGAACTGCTGGAATACCATCCCGATGCGGGTGCGGATCTTGTCTAGGTTTACGTCCGGATCGACGATGTTCACTCCGTCGATGAGAACCGCCCCGGATGTGGGCCATTCGAGCAGGTTGATCGAGCGCAGCAGTGTCGATTTTCCTGAGCCCGAAGGCCCGATGACACACACGACCTCGCCGGAGTTGACCTTCAGGTTGATGCCCTTGAGCACGTGGAGTGCGCCGAAGTTCTTGTGCAGATCGATCGTCTGGATTGGGGGAACTGTGCTCATTTCTTTACCGCCATCTTCTTCTCAAGCCTTCCGACCAGCGCGGTGAGCGGAATGGTCACGATCAGGTACAGCATCCCGGCGATCAGCAGCGGGGTGGCGTTGGCGTACGTCGTCAGACCGTCGCGGCCCATCGTGGTCAGCTCGCGCATCTCGATTGAGGCACCGGCGATGAACAACAGGGCCGTGTCCTTGAGCAGCATGACGAACTCGTTCGTCAGCGGCGGGATCACGATGCGGATGCCCTGCGGCAAGATGATGAGCAAGTTGGTGGCCATCATCGTCATGCCGAGGGAGCGGGCGGCCTCGCGCTGCCCGCGCGGCACGGCCTCCAGGCCCGAGCGGATCACCTCGGCGTTGTAGGCGGCGGTGACGCAGGCCAGGCCGATCAGACCGCCCGTGATGCCGCCGACGGGCCAGCGGAACTGGAAGACCATCGGCACCATGAAGGCGAAGGCGAAGATCGTCAGCATCGCGGGCAGCCCGCGGAAGATCTCGATGAAGATGATCGCGAACCAGCGCAGCGGGCCTTTGGAGATCTTCACCAGCGCCAAGATGACGGCCAGGATCGTGCCGATGATGAAGCAAACGAGCGTGTACAGCAGCGAGTTGCGCAGGTTGACGGTGATGGCGTCGGGGAAGAGCTTGGCCGCGACCTCGGCGTTGAAGAACTGCTTACCCACGACGTCCCAGTTCGAGTAGGCGAACCAGGCGATGACGGCAAGCAGCACGATGGCAAGGCCGAACGACACGCCCCAAGAAATCTTGCGGCGTGTCGTCGGCTTCAGATCTGAAATAGCCACCTATCTACCCGAAATACTTCTTGTAGAGGGTGTCGTAGGTGCCGTCCGAGCGAATCTCGGTGAGGGCCTTATCTACGGCGGCCAGCAGCTCGGGGTTCTTACCCTTGGCGAACGCGAAGCCGTACTGCTCGTTCGTCTCGTAGGTTTCGACGATCACGTAGTTGGGGTCGTCCACCTCGTGTTGGTGGTTCACCGGCTGGTCTTGCAAGATGGCGTCGATCTGGCCCGACGTCATGGCCGGCCACAGCTCACCGTCGGAGGCGAACTGCTGCAAGGTCGCGTCCTTCGGAGCGTGCTCGGTGGCGTAGTGCAGACCCGTGGTACCGCTCTGAACGCCGATAACCTTTCCGGCCAGATCGGCCAGCGTCTTGATGCCCGAATCCTTCTTCACCAGCAGGGACTGCAGCGAGTCGTAGTAGGGATCGGAGAAGTCGATGTTGGCTTTGCGCTCGTCGGTGATGGTGATGGCCGATGTTCCGAGGTCGCATTCGCCGGCGACCAGCACGGTGCCGGACTGCAGGGCGTCGAAATCCACATCCTTGACGACCAGCTCAAGCCCAAGCTTTTGGGCGATGGCCCCTACAACCTCGATATCAAAGCCGGAGTATCCCGTCGGAGAGGAGGGATCTTCGATCTCGAACGGAGGATAGGGAATGTCGGCGCAGGTGGTGAGCTTCCCGGATTCGACCGTGGTGAGCGTCGCCGCGGGTTGGTCGGACGAACTGGC
The DNA here is from genome assembly GCA_031272825.1 of Propionibacteriaceae bacterium. Taxonomy (GTDB): domain Bacteria; phylum Actinomycetota; class Actinomycetes; order Propionibacteriales; family Propionibacteriaceae; genus Propionicimonas. The sequence goes on from JAISTE010000141.1 coordinate 2,132, forward strand.
GTCCGAGCTGCCTGCGGGTGTCGTGGCAGCAGGAGAGCCGCAGCCGGTAAGAACAACGGCGAAAGCAGCGGCCGCGATAAGGCCGGTGAGCTTTGAGTTCATGGGTCACCTTTCGATTTGATCCAATGCTGGCGAGACTGGCACGCATTTATTGCGAACACATTGCGGTCCAAAGTGTGGAACGTGCCCAGGCATTCTACCGACAAGCGTGGAATATCCTCAGCCACTTCACAGTTGAAGGGGAGCACGCGGGAAGACGGACACCGGCGAAGTCGCTAGACTTACAGCTTGGCTTCCCGAAGCCACAACCTAAAACGTTTGGAGATTTGAGTGTCTGCTTGGGACAAGTTCTTGCACATGGGCGAAGGCCGCCAGATCAAGCGGCTTAAGGTCGTCGCCGACCAGGTCAACGCCATCGAAGACGACTTCACCGCCATGAGCGACGATGAACTCAAAGGACAGACGGCCGAATTCCGTCAGCGTTTGGAGAACGGCGAGACCCTCGACGAGATAATGCCCGAAGCCTTCGCCACCGCCCGTGAGGCGTCCCGGCGCGTGCTGGGCAAGCGCCACTTCGACGTCCAGATCATGGGTGCCGCAGCGCTGCACTGGGGCAACATCGCCGAGATGAAAACCGGTGAAGGCAAGACGCTCGTGGCCGTCCTCGCCTCCTACCTCAATGCCCTCGACGGCAAGGGTGTTCACATCGTAACCGTCAACGATTACCTGGCCTCCTACCAGTCCGAGCAGATGGGCCGCGTACACCACTTCCTCGGCCTGAAGGTCGGCGCGATTCTGTCGGACATGAGCCCCGCGGAGCGCAAGAAGGCCTACGCCTGCGACATCACCTACGGCACCAACAATGAATTCGGCTTCGACTACCTGCGTGACAACATGGCCCACTCGCTGGAGGACTGTGTGCAGCGCGGCCACCACTACGCCATCGTCGATGAGGTTGACTCTATCTTGGTCGACGAGGCGCGTACCCCGCTCATCATCTCCGGCCCCGCCGAGGACAACGCCCGCTGGTACCCGATCTTCGCCTCCATCGCCCACCAGATGGTTCGCGATGAGGACTACGAGGTGGACGAGAAGAAGCGCACTGTCTCCGTCCTCGAAAACGGCATCGCGCTCGTCGAAGATCAGCTCGGCATCGACAACCTGTACGAATCGGCCAACACCCCGCTGATCTCCTACCTGAACAACGCCATCAAGGCCAAGGAGCTGTTCAAGCGCGACAAGGACTACGTCATCATGGACGGCGAGGTTCTGATCGTCGACGAGCACACCGGCCGCACCCTGCAGGGCCGGCGCTACAACGAGGGTCTGCACCAGGCGCTGGAAGCCAAGGAAGGCGTCGAGATCAAGGACGAATACCAAACTCTCGCCACCATCACCTTGCAAAACTACTTCCGCATGTACGACAAGCTCTCCGGCATGACCGGCACGGCCAAGACGGAAGAGAGCGAGTTTCAGAAGATCTACGGCCTGGGCGTGCTCGTCATCGACACCAACAAGCCCATGATCCGCGTGGATCAGCCCGACCTGATCTACAAGAAGGAAAAGGCCAAGTTCGACGCCATCGTCAAAGATGTCAAGGAGCGCCACGACAAGGGCCAGCCGATCTTGATCGGCACCGCGTCGGTTGCCAAGTCCGAGGCCATCTCCCGCGAGCTGAAGAAGGCCGGAGTCAAGCACGAGGTTCTGAACGCTAAGGAGCACGCGCGCGAGGCCGCGATCGTCGCGCTCGCCGGGCGCAAGGGTGCCGTAACTGTGGCCACCAACATGGCCGGCCGCGGTACCGACATCATCTTGGGCGGCAACCCCGAGTTCCTGGCCGACGCCAAACTCCAGAAAGCCGGAATCGATCCGGTGGAGATGCCCGAGGAGTACGAGGCCGCGTGGCCCGAGACCTTGAAGCAGATCGAGGAGCAGGTGGCCGACGAACACGATGAGGTCGTCGAGCTGGGCGGCCTGTACGTGGTCGGCTCCGAGCGGCACGAATCTCGGCGCATCGACAACCAGCTGCGCGGCCGTTCCGGACGTCAGGGCGACCCGGGCGAATCGCGTTTCTACCTGTCGATGGAAGACGACCTGATGCGGCTGTTCAACTCCGACATGTTCGACTGGGTGGTGAACGCGCTGGGCGACCGCTGGCCCGACGATCAGCCGATCGAGCATAAGCGGGTGACCAAGTCCGTCGAATCGGCCCAGAAGCAGATCGAAGCCATGCACTTCGAATCCCGCAAGCAAGTTCTTCGCTACGACGACGTCATGAACCGCCAGCGCCACGCGATCTACACCGACCGGCGCAAGGTGCTGGAGGGAGTCGACGTCTCCGAGCAGTTGCGCGACACTGTCAACCAGGTGGTGGGCCAGTACGTCGCCCAGTACACCCAGGGCTTTTTGGAGGACTGGGATCTGGACGCGCTGTGGACGCAGCTGCGCTCCATTTACCCGGTCAAGCTGTCCCTGTCAGAGTACAAGGAGCGCACGGATCTCACCCCCGAAGAGCTCACCGAGGACTTCCAGGCCGACGCCCAGGCGGCGTACGACGCCCGCGAGGAGGAATTCGGCGACGACATGCGCGAGTTCGAGCGTCAGGTCATGTTGATGGTGCTCGACCGCAAGTGGCGCGAGCACCTCTACGAGATGGACTACCTGCGCGAGGGCATCGGCCTGCGCGCGATGGCCCAGCGCGACCCGCTGGTCGAATACCAGCGCGAAGGCGGCGACATGTTCAACGCCATGATGGAAGCGTTCATGGAAGAGACGGTCGGCTATCTGTTTAACCTGCAGATCCAGCGTCAAGCGCCGCAGCCCGAAGCTCAGGAGGTGGAGGTCTCCGACGTGGCACAGGCGGCCGCGATGAAAGCTTCGAAGAAGCTGTCCAAGGCCAGCGACAAGCAGCGCAACAACAAGACCGCAGCCGCCGCGCAGGCCGAGGCCGCCGCCAAGGCAGAGGCTGCCAAGGGCAAGCCGGATCTGTTCGGCCAGCGCAAGCCCCAGCGGGACTTGACCTACTCCGCCCCGGGAGCCGACGGCAGCGCCACCAAGAAGAAAGAGGCGAAGGACGACCCGTTCGCGAATGTCGGGCGCAACGATCCTTGCCCCTGCGGCTCGGGGAAGAAATTCAAGTATTGCCACGGGCGTCAGGCGTAGGGCACCCATATCGTCATCTAGCGCGAGGTCGCAGGATCTCTCACCCGTGAGCAGTCTCACGAAGAGATGCTGCGACTACGCGCAGCATGACGAGGGATAGAAATGGAGTCGATGTCTTGAGAGAAGTAGTTCTGCTCGGTTCTACCGGGTCTATCGGAACCCAGGCCGTCGACGTCATCAGACGCAACCCGGGCAAGTTCAGGGTCGTGGGGCTCTCAGCCGGGCGCAACGTCGAGCTGCTGTGCCAGCAGGCGAAAGAACTCAACCCCGACTTCGTGGCCGTCTCCGACCCTGAGCTGGCGCTGGACGTCGCCGCCGAGCTTTCCATCCCCGTACTCAGGGGCGATGAAGGGGTCAGCGAGCTGGCCGGTAAGGGCGTCCACACGGTACTCAACGGCATTACCGGGGCCGCCGGGCTGCTCCCAACCCTGGCGGCGCTGGAGGCCGGAAGCCAGCTGGCCCTGGCCAACAAGGAATCGCTGGTGATCGGCGGGCCGGTGGTCAAGGCCGCCGCGACACCCGGCCAGATCGTGCCGGTCGACTCCGAACACTCCGCAATCGCACAAGCCTTGCGCTCGGGCACGCACGGGGAGGTCAGGCGCATCATCCTCACCGCATCCGGCGGGCCCTTCCGCGGCTACAGCAAGGAGCGCTTACGGGCCGTCACCGTTCAGGACGCCCTGCGGCATCCAACCTGGAACATGGGCCGGGTCGTCACCATCAACTCGGCGACGCTGGTGAACAAGGGCCTGGAGCTCATCGAGGCCGGATACCTGTTCGACGTCCCGCTCAAGGACATCGTGATCGCCGTGCATCCGCAATCCGTGGTGCATTCCATGGTGGAGTTCTACGACGGCTCGACCATCGCCCAAGCCTCCCCGCCCGATATGCGCCTGCCCATCGCCCTGGGCTTGGGCTGGCCCGAACGCGTTGAAGATGCCGTGCCGCCCGTCGACTGGACGAAGGCGAACGACTGGCACTTCGAGCCGCTGGACACCGAGGTGTTCCCGGCCCCCGATCTCGCTCGGCAGGTGGGGGAGAAGGGCGGAAGCTGGCCCGCGGTCTACAACGCCGCCAACGAGATCGCCGTCGATGCCTTCTGCGCAGGAGACATCCGCTTCGACCAGATTGTCGAGACGGTCGCCGAGTGCGTGGCCGCCTATACGCAGCCGAATGGCCCGACAACTGTTGCAAGCGTGCTGGCAGCCGACGAATGGGCACGTACACTGGCCTCGGAGCTTGTCGAGGCGAAAGCGGGTGAGTGAATGGGGATCGTATACGGGATCGCATTCTTCCTCTTGATTCTGGTGACGGTCGCGCTGCACGAGGTCGGGCACATGGTGCCCGCGAAAATCTTCGGGGTGCGCGTTCCGCAGTACTTCGTCGGCTTCGGGCCGACCGCCTGGTCTTTCAAAAAGGGCGGCACCGAGTACGGCATCAAGTGGTTCCCGCTCGGCGGCTTCGTGCGGCTGCTCGGCATGTACCCGCCAGCGCGTTCGGGCAAGGAAACCCGGTTCAAAGCCTGGATGGACGAGGCCCGCGGGGCCGAATGGGACGAGATCACCGCTGACGACGTCGCCTCCGGAAACTTGTTCTACCAAAAGAAAACCTGGCAAAAGATCATCGTGATGTTCGGCGGGCCGTGCATGAACCTGGTGCTCGCCTTCCTGATTTTCTGGGGTATCAACGGGATTTACGGTGTGAACGAGGTGACCACGACCGTCGCCTCGGTGCAGCAGTGCATCCCGGCGCAAGCGGGTGCCGAATGTACTTCCTCAGATCCGCTCACCCCGGCTGTGGAGGCCGGGCTGGAACCGGGCGACAAGATCGTTTCCTTCAACGGAACCCAGATCTCCTCCCAGCCGCAGCTATCCGGGCTCATTCAAGCCAACCGCGACGGCGAGGCCCGGATCTCGGTTGAACGCGGAGGTTCGACGGTCGAACTGACCCCCGTCCATACCCGTCTGGTTTCCCGCGAATACTCCGACGGCACGGTACAGGAGCTGGGATACCTCGGCTTCACCGCCCAAGTGGGCCGCTTCTCCAAGGGCCCGGGCTACACCCTGGAACAGATGTGGGATATGACGACGGCCAGCGTCGAGGCGCTGGTGAGGCTTCCGGTTTCAGCCTATGAGGCCGTCGCCGACACGGTTTCAGGCCAGCAGCGCGACCCGAACACCTCGCCGATGTCGATCGTCGGCGCGTCGGTGGTGGCCGGGGACGTGGCCGCCAGCCCCGACTACGACCCCGGCGTGAAGGTTGCCATGTTCGCCTCGCTGCTGGGCTCGCTCAACCTGTTCTTGGCCATCTTCAACCTGGTGCCGCTGCCGCCGCTGGACGGCGGCCACATCGCGGCGGCCATCTACGAGTGGCTCAAACGCAAGGGGGCCAAGCTGCTGGGTCGGCCGGATCCCGGCTATTTCGATACCGCGAAGGTGCTGCCGATCACGTTCGTCGTCGGCGGAATCTTGCTTGTGCTCGGCGTGGCGCTGATTCTCGCCGACATCATCAACCCCATCGACCTGATCTAGGCGAACAGCAGATCGACCGCCGTGTTGTCTTTAGGGAACTCTCCCGTCCAGGTCGCCGCACGGCCTGCCTGCCACACCGACAGGCCGAGCTCGGCCGAAATCAGCCCGTAGCCCGCACCCGCGGCGATGGCAACTTCGGCAACCGACCAGGCGTGTGTCAAGGTATCGGCCTTCACGGACAGGCCGTTCTCGATCTCGGAAACGGAGATGCGCTTGCCGTAGGTGTCTTCGAGGTACTTTTCCATACCCGCGATGTTGGGTGCCGCCGCATCGTAGGAGCAGGTGAACGATGCCGGGGTCTCCCCGGTCAGCGCTGAAGCCAGCGCCCTGGCGTTCGACTCGTGCTTGCGGTAGCCGTCGGGTACCCCCGAGCGCTGCACCGCCTGGGCGGTGTCGTTGATGTCGGAGTTCTGCCAGTCGGGTACCTTCACCAAGGCCTCGTAGAACTTCTTCGACGAATACCACGGGTCTTGCACCTGCTCTTCGGTTCCCCATCCCTGCGAGGGTCTTTGCTGGAACAGACCCAGCGAATCGGCGTGGCCGTAGTCGAGGTTGCGGATTCCGGATTCTTGGTAGGCGGTGGCGAGCGCGATGGTGGCCGCACGCGGCACCAGTTTTCGCTTTACTGAAACCCCGGCGATGATCCCGGCGTTGCGGGCCTGCTCAAGGTCGATCGTCGCCGAATATTCGCCGACGGATGCCGTGCAAGACGGCTGCAGGGGAAGGGGCTCGCCCTTGACCGAGTAGTACGCCCAGACGCCGCCAGCGATGAGGCTGCCGACCACGGCCAGCGAAACCACGCCGACGACCCAATCTCTTGCACGACCCATGCGGGCAACTCTACAGGGGCGTGTACGCAACTCGTTCTGAGAGATGCCGCGATCTGGCCGTCATGGTCTTAGACTATGTAAGAACAATTGCTCCAGTTGGAAGGGGAACCCATGCAGGTGAAAGTCAACGTCGACGGGCGCGACATCGAGGTCGACGGCGAGCTAACGATTCTCGAAGCCTTGCAGCAGGTGGGGTTCAACATTCCCTCCCTGTGCCACGACGTCCGGCTTGAGCGTTCCAACGGCAACTGCGGCATGTGCATGGTTCAGGTCGCCAAAGGCCCGGACGCCCCGTCCGTCGAGGTCAAGTCCTGCATCACCCCCATTCGTGAGGGAATGGTCATCGAGACTCACTCTGAGGCCGTCGATCCATTTAGGAAGCTGCGCATCGAACAGCTTTTGTGTGATCACAACGCCGACTGTCTGCCGCCTTGTCAGCAAACCTGTCCGGCCCACATCGACATCCAGCGCTACCTCGCGCTCGTGGCCGACGGCAACCTGGAGGCCGCCGTCAAGGTCATCAAGCAGCGCAACCCCTTCCCGTCCGCCTGCGGGCGCGTCTGTCCGCATCCTTGCGAGGCGCAGTGCCGCCGCAATCTCGTCGACGAGCCGGTGGCCATCAACAACGTGAAGCGCTTCGCCGCCGATACCGACCTGTTCTCCGAATCCCCGTGGCTTCCCGACGTGAAAGACCCCTCCGGCAAGCGCGTGGCCATCGTCGGCGCCGGGCCGTCCGGCCTGTCCGCCGCCTGGTACCTGGCCCAGGACGGCCACAAGGTCACCGTATTCGACAAGCAGCCCGCCCCCGGCGGCATGATGCGCTACGGCATCCCCGAGTACCGGCTGCCCAAGGCCACGCTGGACGCCGAGATTGATCTCATCCGGGCCCTGGGCGTTGATATTAAGTGCGGGGTGGCGCTCGGCACCCACCTGCGCCTCGAAGACCTCAAGAACGACTTCGATGCTGTCTACCTGGCCATCGGCTCCTGGCGGGCGACGCCTATGGGTTTAGAGGGCGAGAACAACACCGGCGTGTGGCTCGGCATCAACTATCTTGAGCGCGTCACCATGGGCGACGATCCCGATCTGGGTGAAACCGTGTTGGTCGTCGGCGGCGGCAATACCGCCATCGACTGCGCCAGGACGGCGCTGCGCAAGGGTGCCAAGGACGTGAAATTGCTCTACCGCCGCACCCGCGAAGAGATGCCCGCCGAACCCTATGAGGTGCAGGAGGCCATCAACGAGGGCGTCGACATTCTGTTCCTGACCGCTCCCGACTCCATCAAGCGCGGCGAGCGCCTGACGCTGACCTGCCTGAAGATGATGCTCGGCGAACCCGACCGCTCAGGCCGCCGCCGTCCGATCCCGATCGAGGACTCAGCGTTCACGATTGAGGCCGACACGATCATCGGGGCCATCGGCCAGTCGACGAACACCCAGTTCCTCTACAACGACCTTCCGGTCAAGCTCGATAAGTGGGGCAACGTCGACATCGACGCCCACACCCTGCAAACCTCCGAGACCAACATCTTCTCCGGCGGCGACTGCGTGACCGGGCCGGCGACCGTCATTCAGGCCGTAGCGGCCGGACGCGCCGCAGCCCACTGCATCTCCGAGTTCGTCACCAAGGGCTACACGCGCGGCGAGCGCGAGGCCTACAACTGCTCGCGTGGCTCGCTCGAAGAGCTGCCCCAGGACGAGTTCCAGGCCATGCCCAAGCTCGCCCGTCACCCCATGCCAGAGCTCGAATTCGAGGCGCTGGAGGGCTTCGAGGAGGTGGCCCTGGGCTACGACATGGACGACGCCCGCGCCGAGGCCTCCCGCTGCCTCAAGTGCGGCTGCAAGGAGCGGTTCGTCTGCCAGCTGCGTCAAGTGGCGACGGACGAGGGCCTGGTCTACTCCAAGCCGCTGCAGACCCGCCCCTACACCCCGATCGTGCGCGATCACCCGTTTATCGTGCGCGACCACAACAAGTGCATCTCCTGCGGACGCTGCGTCGCCGCCTGTGCCGAGATTGAGGGCGTCGGCGTGCTGGCCTACCAGTTCCACGGCGGCCAGCTCAAGGTCGGTACCTCCGACGGCAAGCCGCTGGAGGCCACCGCCTGCGTGTCCTGCGGCCAGTGCGTGGCCGCCTGCCCGTGCGGCGCGCTCGACTACGTGCGCGAGCGGCCCGAGGTCTTCCAGATGATCAACGACCCGAAGAAGCTGGTCGTCGGCTTCGTGGCACCCTCACCGCGCTCGTACATCTCCGCGCATTACGGCGTGCCCTTCGAGGAGGCTGCACCATTTATTGCCGGACTCATGCGCCAAGTCGGCTTTGACAAGGTGTTCGACTTCTCCTTTGCCGCCGACCTCACCATTATGGAGGAGGCCACCGAGTTCCTGGATCGCGTGGCGAACGGGGGAGTGATGCCCCAGTTCACCTCCTGCTGCCCCGGTTGGGTCAACATGGTCGAGAAGCGCTACCCCGAGCTGATCCCGCACCTGTCGAGCTGCAAGTCGCCGCAGCAGATGATGGGAGCGACGGTCAAGAACCACTTCGCCCAGCTCTACAACGTTTCCTTGGACGACCTCTACGTCGTCTCCATCGTCCCTTGCCTGGCCAAGAAGTACGAGGCCTCCAGGCCCGAGTTCGCGCCGAACGGCATCCGCGACGTCGACGCCGTGCTCACCACCTCCGAGTTCATCGAGATGCTGGACATGCTGCTGATCGACCCGACCAAGGTCGAGCCCTCGACCTTCGACGAGCCGTACTCGCGCGTCACCGGCGCCGGCGTACTCTTCGGCGCCTCGGGCGGTGTGGCGGAGGCGGCGCTGCGCATGGCCGTCGAGAAGCTGCAAGGAACCCCGCTCACCGACCATCTGGATTACACCGCGGTTCGCGGGCTGGAGGGTGTGAAGGAAGCGAAGGTTACCGCTGGGGACACGACCCTGTCCGTCGCCGTGATTTCCGGGCTGGGCAATGCCAAGCCGCTGGTGGAACGCATCGTGGCGGGGGAGGACGTCGGCTATGACTTCGTCGAGATCATGGCCTGCCCGGGCGGCTGTATCTCGGGTGCCGGGAACCCGTCGCCGACCAAGCCTGGCGAGCTCTCCGACCGCCAGAAGGTCTTGATCAACATCGACAAGGTGAGCAAGTACCGCAAGTCGCAGGAGAACCCGGACATCCTGCGCCTGTACGACGAGTACTATGAGGAGCCCAACTCCGAGAAGGCCCACCACCTGCTGCACACCCACTACGCGGCGCGCGGCGACAAGGCCTACTCCCTCTCGGAGTAGCTTCTCCACGAAAGGAAACATGTCAATCCGCAAATTTGCGTCTGCCCTAGTCGGCGTCGCCCTGCTGGCAGGTTGCGCTACCAGCAACCCCGCATCGACGCCCACGCCGAGCGCCGTGGAAACCCCCGCTGCGGCTGCCCCCATCCAGGTGGCATCCCTCAAGGGGCCGACGTCCATGGGCCTGTCCAAGTTCTTCGCCGACGGCTGCACAGCCGATACTCCGTGCCCGGCTGAATCGCCCAAGTACCAGTTCTCGGTGTTCGGCACCGCCGATGAGATCGTCTCCAAGCTGGACTCGTTCCAGGCCGTCCTCATCCCGGCCAATCTCGCCGCCGTGCTGAACAAGAAGACCGAAGGTGCCGTGCAGGTGGCCGCCATCAACACGCTCGGCGTGCTGCACGTGGTCGCCAAGGGTGAGAAGGTCGCCTCGTTCGCTGATCTCGAAGGCAAGACCATCTACTCCACCGGCAAGGGCACGACGCCCCAGTACGTGTTCGAGCACCTGCTCAGTGCCAACAAGGTCAAGGCCAAGGTCGAGTACCTCTCCGAGGCCACCGAGGTGGCGGCCAAGCTGACCGCTGCCGACAAGGGAATCGCGGTGCTGCCCGAACCCTACGTGACCGTCGTCACCGCTAAGGATCCGTCGATCAAGTCAGTGCTGGATCTGAGCGAAGAGTGGTCGAAGGTCGATTCGGGCTCCCAGCTCGTCACCGGCGTGCTGGCCGTCAAGAAGGCCTGGGCCGACGCAAACCGCGCCCAGTTCGAGGAATTCTTGAACGCCTACGGCGAATCGGTGCAGTTCACCAACCAGCAGCCAGAAGCTGCGGGGGAGGCGATCACCGCCCTGGGAATCACCCCGAGCGCGCAGGTGGCCGCCAAGGCCATCCCGGGGGCGCACATCGTCTTCATCTCCGGCGACGAGGTCGAGCCCGCGCTGGGCGGATACCTCCAGGTGCTCTTCGCCGCCGACCCCAAGTCCGTCGGCGGTGCCGAGCCCGGTGCCGACCTGTACTGGAAGTAGATTCATGACTAAACGGCCGCTGCGGGTACTGCTCGCGGCGGCCGTTTGGCTTCTCATCTGGGAGATAGCAGCCCTCGCGGTGGGCAAGGGATTTGTGCTGGCATCCCCGGTAGAGGTGGTGTTTTCCCTTGTAAACCTCGTTCCTACCCCCGATTTTTGGCTCACCTGCCTCTATTCCCTGGGACGCATCGCCGCCGGTTTCTGCATCGCCTTGGTTCTGGGTGTGGCGTTGGCCTGGCTCTCCACGCTGGCCGCCTGGCTGCGCGATTTCATCTCACTTCCCGTGCGGGCCATCTCGGCCATCCCGGTGGTCTCCTTCATCATCTTGGTGCTGATCTGGGCCGATTCTTCGCTGCTGACGGTGACGGTCTCAGCGATCATGGTGCTGCCGGTGGTGTACTCGAACGTGCTGGAGGGCCTGGATTCGCTCGATCCCAAGCTTGACGAAATGGCTGCGGTCTTCGACCTGCCGCGGGTGCGTCGGTGGCGTGCGGTGGTCTTTCCGCAGCTCTATCCCTACCTGCGGGCGGCTAGCCGCACCGGGCTTGGCCTGTGCTGGAAGGCCGGGGTGAGTGCCGAGGTGATCGGCCTGCCCAGCGGCTCGATCGGTGAGCAGCTCTACCAGGCCAAGATCTTCTTGGACACCCCCGAGCTGTTCGCGTGGACAGCGGTCATCGTGGTGCTCTCCTTCGCGTTTGCGCGCCTGGTGCTGTGGCTGCTGGCGTGTTCCAAAAAGCTCGCGCTGAGGGGGCTGGCATGATCGTCTTTCGCTCGGTCGATTTTTCATACGGTAGCTCGCCCTTGATCTCGGATCTGAGCTTTACCGTCGAACCTGGACAGGTGCTGGCGCTGCTGGGCCCCAACGGTTCAGGGAAAACCACAGTTGGGCGTCTGGCGCTGGGGTTGGTGCAACCGACAAAGGGCACGATCGAGGTCGCGGGCTGCAACGAGGGAACACCGATTCCCAAAGCAGCGGTCTTCCAAGAAGACCGGCTAGTGGAATCACTTTCGGCAGTGGGAAACGTGTTGCTGGTAACACAGAACTCTCTGGCCGCTCATCTCCCAGATCGTCATCCTGCGCGCAGTCGCAGACCGCAGCGGGACGCAGTCCCCGCCCCGGTCTCGAGGAACGAAGCGACGAATAGGATCTCATCGCTGAAGAACGAGGATCCGAGAGATTCCTTAGTCAAAGCAAATGTGACAAGAGCCGAAGTCGAAAACGAGCTCATAGCTGCGGGCCTGCCTGTTGAACACCACACGAAACCAGTTTCCGAACTCTCAGGAGGACAACGCCGCAGGGTAGCGATCGCGCGTGCGCTAGCTCACGGCCCGGAAATCCTGATCTTGGACGAACCCTTCACCGGCATCGACGCCGAAACCCTGCTGCAGGTGCGCTCCTACGTGAAGTCCCGGATTACCGGCTGCGCCACCCTCCTGATCACCCACGACGAAACAGATGCGGCCGCCTTCGGCGCCCGAACCGTCCCCTTTGGTAAAGTCACTGATTCGCGTGGAGAGTCTCGTTGAGCTCGATGCCGCGGCCGGCGCGGGCCCGGGCCTCGATTTCGCCCGTTAGGGAGTTGCGCAGGTAGAGCCAGCCGGACTGGCCGCTGAG
>JAISTE010000138.1 GCA_031272825.1 Propionibacteriaceae bacterium
CTTGTCGACGCCTCGCGCCCGTTCGCTGACCGGCGTATTTCACGGGCGGCCAACTTCACTAGGATGTGCCCATGACCTTCGCCAAAGCCTCCGAGATCTACACCGACATCCTCGCCCAAATCGCCACCGTCGAACCGCGCGTGGCCGGGGCCATCAGCCAAGAGCTTGCCGACCAGCGCGCCTCCCTCAAGCTCATCGCCTCCGAGAACTACGCCTCGCTCACCACCTTATTAACTATGGGAAACTGGCTGAGCGACAAGTACGCCGAGGGCACCGTCGGCCACCGCTTCTACGCCGGATGCCAGAACATCGATGTCGTCGAATCCGTGGCCGAGGAGCACGCCCGCGAGCTGTTCGGCGCCGAACACGCCTACGCACAGCCCCACTCCGGCATCGACGCCAACCTGGTGGCCTACTGGGCCATCCTCCAGCACCGCATCGAATCCCCGACCCTGGAGCGGTTGGGGGCCAAGACCGTCAACGATCTATCTGAACAAGATTGGGAAGACCTGCGCCGCGAGTTCAACAAGCAGCGGGTGATGGGCATGAGCCTCGACGCCGGCGGCCACCTCACCCACGGCTTCAGGCCGAACATCTCCGGCAAGATGTTCCAGCAGCACTCCTACGGCACCGACCCGGCCACCGGGCTGATCGACTACGCGGCGCTGGAACGCGACGCAAAGGAGTTCAAGCCGCTCATCATCGTCGCCGGCTATTCGGCCTACCCACGCCGGGTGAACTTCGCCAAGATGAAGGAAATCGCCGATTCGGTGGGGGCCACGCTGTTCGTCGACATGGCTCACTTCGCCGGGCTGGTCGCGGGCAAGGTCTTCACCGGGGAGGAAGACCCGGTGCCGTACGCCGATGTCGTGGCGACGACCACGCACAAGTCCCTGCGCGGCCCGCGCGGCGGGCTGGTGATGTGCAAGCACGAGTACGCCGACGCCGTTGATAAGGGCTGCCCGATGGTTCTGGGCGGTCCGCTCGGGCACGTGATGGCGGCCAAGGCCGTCGCACTGGCCGAAGCTCGGCAGGAATCCTTCCGGGTGTACGCGCAGAACGTTGCCGACAACGCGAAGGCGCTGGCCGAGGGCCTGATGCGCCGGGGCGTCAACCTGGTGACGGGCGGTACCGACAACCATCTGTGCTTGCTGGACGTCCAATCCTTCGGGCTGACCGGCCGACAGGCCGAATCGGCGCTGCTCGATTCGGGCATCGTCACCAACCGCAACTCCATCCCGCGCGATCCCAACGGCGCCTGGTACACCTCGGGCGTGCGCATCGGCACCCCGGCGCTCACCTCGCGCGGCTTCGGCGTGGATGAGTTCGACCGTGTGGCCGAGCTGATCGTCCAGGTTCTTTCCGCGACGACGCCCGCGCCCACCTCCTCGGGAGCGCCCGGCAAGGCCAAGTACGTGATCGCCGACGGCGTCGCCGACCGCACGAAGGCCGAGTGCGCCGAACTGCTGGATGGGTTCCCCTTGTACCCAGGGCTCACTTTGTGAGGGGAAACTACGACTCCTTCCCTCGTCATCCTGCGCGCAGTCGCAGGATCTCACCTGGTTTTGTGCACCAATGCACCATGAGATTCTGCGTCTGCGCTTCGCTTGCGCAGAATGACGAAAGGTTTGCAATGCCCCGACCGCTATAGACTGCCCCTCGGAAAGGCATCTCATGACGCGCGTAATCACCTATGGCACCTTCGACCTGTTCCACGAGGGGCACCGGCGGCTGCTCGAGCGGGCGAAAGCGCTCGGCGACTACCTGATCGTCGGCATCACGACCGAGAATTTCGACGACGCCCGCGGCAAGCTCAACGTGGCCCAGCCGCTCATGGAGCGCATCCGCAACGTCGAAGAATCGGGCCTGGCCGATGAGGTGATCATCGAAGAGTACGAGGGCCAGAAGGTTCAGGACATCCAAAAGTACAACGTCGACATCTTTGCCATCGGCTCGGACTGGAAAGGCAAGTTCGACTACCTGGGCGACTACTGCAAGGTCGTGTACCTGGAGCGCACCAAGGGGGTTTCGTCCACCCAGCTACGCAACCAGGCCGGGGTACTGAAGTTGGGCGTCGTCGGGACGGGACGGATCGCCTCGCGCTTCGTGGCCGAGGCCCGGTACGTCTCCGGTGTGTCGATTGAGGCCGTCTATTCGCGCAGGTTCTCCTCAGCGAAGGAATTCGTCGATCGGCTGGAGCTGGAGACGGCCGTCGAAACCTATAAGGAGCTGCTGGATTCTGTGAAGGCGGTCTATATCGCCACCCCGCACGAATCCCACTACGACTACGCCAAACAGGCGATTCTCGCCGGTGTGCACGTGCTTTGCGAGAAGCCAATGACGCTGACTCGGGCCCAAACCGCCGAGCTGTTCGCGCTGGCGAAGGAGCACAAGGTGGTGTTGCTGGAGGCGGTGAAGACGGCGTTCTCGCCGGGGTTCCAGCGGATGGTGGCCGTCGCGCGCATGGGATTTATCGGGCGCATCCGTTCTGTAGATGCGACGTTTACCAAGCTGGTGCCGTCGGGCCGGGAGCTGGAGGGGCCGGACGGCGGTTCGATCTCGGAGCTGGCCACGTACCCGCTGCTGGCGGCGATCAAGCTCATCGGCACGGACATCGAGACGGTCACCACCCACTCACTCAAGCGCGAGGGCGACCAAGTGGAGGTGTTTTCGCGCATCGATCTGCAGTATTCGCACGCGCTGGCATCGGCGCGCACGGGCGTCGGCGTGAAGGCGGAGGGCGAGCTGGTGGCCGCCGGGGAGAAGGGGTACATGTACGTGCCCGCGCCCTGGTGGCTGACGGAGTATTTCGAGACCCGCTTTGAGGATCAGACGAAGAACAAGCGGTACTTCTACAAGTTCGACGGCGACGGCCTGCGCTACGAGTTGGCCGAGTTCGCGTGGATGATCCGCAACAACGTGCTCGAATCGTTCAAGCTGAGGCCCGAAGAATCGATCCTTATGGCCGAAATCATCGAAAAGGCCAGGGCCGAACAGCAGTACTTCGCATAAATTTGGGCTGTGTCTGTTGTAGTCGTAACCAACGCCGTCCTCGACGGCAGTGATCGGCTCGACCTGTACGGCCATTACAAGGGCGAAGACTTCCACTACAGCGTCGACGGGCGCGAGTGGGTTCTACGGTTTGCTGGCGGAGCGCCGATCGTATCGGCTTTACCACGAAGGACGGTTCCTGTTGGTGAACCCATCCGCTTCCTGCCCGACTCCGGCATGAACTCCCGCTATTTCTCCTGGTGGCACCGGCTTCCCGACGGCACGTTCCTGATCTACTCCCCGATCAAGCGCACGCTTGCCCGATCGCTGGATGTGCCCCGTCGTTGGATCAAGTTTTGCGAGCGATTGACCGATCTGCGCTGGCTGCTCTCTAGGGCCCCGCGCAAGGAAAAGCAGCTGCTGCGGCAGGTGCGCAGAAAATTCGTGTCCGAAGTACTGAAAGAGAGCGACCCCCTCCCACCCCCAAAGCGGCGCATCTGGCTCTACTTTGACAAGCTGTATAAGGGCGGCGACAACGGGGAATGCCAGTTCCGCCATGCGTGTACCAAAGACGACGGCATCGAGCACCTGTACCTGGTGCGCCGCAAGACGGCCACGTACCGGCAACTGGTCGCCGACGGCTACAAGGACAAACTCCTGCGGCCCAAATCCCGGGCGGCCATCGAGGCCATCCTCAGGGCCGAGTACGTTTTCTTGACCCACCATCCGCGCTGGGAATACCTGGG
>JAISTE010000146.1 GCA_031272825.1 Propionibacteriaceae bacterium
CGCCTGCCAGCCGGGGTGCGCTCCGCGACCAGCTTGCCTTCCCTGTCCCAACGCTGCAACGTCGAAACCGAAACCCCAAGCATCTTCGCCGCCTGACCCGTAGCAACATAACCAGCCACGCCTCAAGGCACAGCTAAACTAACAGCGAATAACAGCATTTACACACATATCAGCGAACTGCACCTAACCCTTGTTTTCATCCCTTGCTTCCTGAGGAGGAGATCCCGCGACTGCGCGCGGGATGACGAGGGGGAGTAAGCGGGATGACGAAGGAGAAGCGGGATGACGAGGGAGAAGCGGGATGACGAAGGAGAAGCGGGATGACGAAGGAGACAGAATGACGAGGGGGAGGGCCGCGATAGGCTTATTCGGTGCTGCGTCTTGTTGAATTGGTCGGGGCTGAGGCCCAAAGCGCGATCCATCTGGCACTTGCCGGGGACGCCGAGATCACCGCAGCCGCGCCGGTACGGCCGCTGCTGCTCGCCGCGCTGGCAACCCAATCCAAGAAACCGACGCTGGTCGCCACCTCTACGTTTCGGCAGGCCGAGAATCTCGTTTCCGAGCTGCAGGCCGTGCTGCCCCAGGACGAGACCGTGTTCTACCCGGCCTGGGAGACCCTGCCGCACGAGCGCCTGAGCCCGCGCTCCGAAACCGTCGGACGGCGGCTAGAGGTACTGCGCCGGCTCACCGGAGCCCAAGGGACGGTGCCGAAGCTGGTCGTCGCCCCGATCCGGGCCGTCCTGCAGCCGCAGGCCAAGGGAATCGCAAAACTCACGCCCATCGACGTCCAGGTCGAGCAAGACTACGACCTGCACGCGTTATCAAAGCAGCTTGTGGAAGCCGCATACGTGCGCACTGATATGGTGCTGCGCCGCGGCGAGTTTGCTGTGCGCGGCGGAATCATGGACGTCTTTTCGCCGACCGCCGAAGCGCCCGTCAGGCTGGATTTCTTCGGCGACACCCTCGACGAAATCCGGCCCTTCTCCATCTCCGACCAGCGCTCGCTGCCCCAGACGCTGCCCAGCGCGCACTTTCCGCCCTGCCGCGAACTCCTGCTCACCGACGCCACCCGCAAGAAAGCCGCCGAGCTCGCCAAGGAATACCCCGACACCGCGGGCGGGCTGGGCGAGCTGTTCGAGAAGGTGGGGCAAGGGCTGGCACCCGAGGGCATGGAGGCCCTCGCCCCCGCTCTCACCGACGGCATGGAGCTGCTCATCGACGTGCTTCCTGCCGGGTCCACGTGCGTGATCGTCGACCCGGAGCTGGTGCGCTCGCGCTCCGAGGAGCTGTACACCACCAGCCAGGAGTTCCTGAACTCGGCGTGGCTCGGGGCCGCCGCCGGGGGCAAGACGCCCATCGACTTCGCCGCTTCCGCATATCGCACCCTGCTAGAGGTTCGCGATCGCGCCCACGACGACGGTCATCGTTGGGTTGGGCTCGGGGCCTTTGGGGCTGATGAGGGTTTGGATTCGATGGGCCGCCCCGGATCGGGGTCCGGGGACGAGGTTAGTGAGTCCGGGGACGGGGTTAGTGGATCTGGGGAGCGGGTAGGCCGCAGCTTCGCTGACGTCGCGACTGAGGTCGTCGAGGCTCATGAGCTGCCCGATTTCCACGGGCAGACCGGCAAGGCGCTCGACTACATCAAGGAGGCCGTCGACGCCAACCGCCGCGTAGCCCTGCTCGCCGAATCGTCGGGCCTGGCCAAGCGCCTGGCCGAAATCTTGCAAGAGAGCCAGATCACGCCCGTTATCGCCGACGATCCGGAGACCGATCCGCCGAAGGGCCATGCGACCATCTACGTTTCCGAGCTCTCGCATGGTTTCACGGTGCCGGGATTGGCCGTCCTCACGCTTTCGGACATCTCGGGTACCCGCGCCCAGGAACGCGCTCGCGCCAAACTCCCGGCCAGACGGAAGAACGCGATTGATCCCGTCGACCTCAAACCCGGGGACGCGGTGGTACACGAAACCCACGGCGTCGGACGTTTCAAGGAACTCATCACCCGCTCAGTTCAGGGTGTGACAAGGGAATATGTGGTGGTCGAGTTCGCGTCGTCGAAACGCGGGCAGCCGCGCGACCAGCTGTTCGTCCCCATGGATCAGCTCCATCTGCTCACCCGCTACGTCGGCGGCGACGCCCCCGCGCTCGACAAACTCGGCGGCGGGGACTGGTCGAAGCGCAAGGCCAAGGCCAAGAAGGCTGTGCAGCAGATTGCCGCCGAGCTGGTCAGGCTCTACGCCGCCCGTCAGGCCACGCAGGGATACGCGTTCGGGCCGGACACGCCCTGGCAGGCCGAGCTCGAGGACAACTTCTCGTACGTCGAAACCCCCGATCAGCTGACCGCGATTTCCGATGTCAAGCGCGATATGGAGCGCTCGGTTCCGATGGATCGGCTGATCTGCGGCGACGTCGGCTACGGCAAGACCGAGATCGCCGTGCGCGCCGCGTTCAAGGCCGTGATGGACGGCAAACAAGTGGCCGTTCTCGTGCCCACCACCTTGCTTGCCCAGCAGCACGTCGAAACCTTCACCGAACGCTTCGCGGGGTTCCCCGTCACCATCGGCTCGCTGAGCCGGTTCGTCACCGGCAAGGCCAAACAAAAGACGCTCGACGGCATTGCCTCGGGGGCTATCGACGTGTGTATCGGTACCCACGGCCTGATCTCCGACCAGGTGCACTTCAAGGATTTGGGCCTGGTGATCATCGACGAGGAGCAGCGCTTCGGCGTCGAGGCGAAGGAGGCCTTAAAGAAGCTGCGGCTGAACGTCGACGTGCTGGCCATGTCCGCCACGCCCATCCCGCGCACGCTGGAAATGGCCGTGACCGGCATCCGGGAGATGTCCGTCATCGCCACCCCGCCGGAGGAACGCCATCCGGTGCTCACGTTCGTCGGACCGTCTGACGAAACCCAAATCCGGGCGGCCATCCGCCGCGAGCTCGCCCGCGAGGGCCAGGCTTTCTACATCCACAACAGGGTTTCCACCATCAACGAGAAGGCCGACGAGCTGGCGCGGCTCGTCCCGGAAGCTCGGATCGCGGTGGCCCACGGAAAGCTGGGCGAAAAGGCCCTCGAGCAGATCATGCTCGATTTCTGGCAGCGCAAGTACGACGTGCTGGTCTGTACCACGATCGTCGAGGCCGGGCTGGACGTCACCACCGCCAACACCCTGATCATCGAGCGGGCCGACATGCTCGGCCTCTCTCAGCTACACCAGCTGCGCGGGCGCGTGGGCCGAGGCCGGGATCGCGGCTACGCCTACTTCTTCTACCCCCGCGAGCGGCTGCTTTCGGAGACGGCCCACGACCGGCTGGCCACCATGGCCTCCAACACCGACCTGGGCTCGGGCATGGCGATCGCTATGAAAGACCTTGAAATCCGGGGTGCGGGCAACCTGCTTGGCGATGAGCAATCCGGGCATATCGCCGAGGTCGGCTTCGATATGTACATCCGGCTGGTCGGCGAGGCCGTCGCCGACTATCGCGGGGAGGACACCACGCCCGAGCCCGAGATGCGCATCGAGCTGCCCGTCGACGCCCACCTGCCGGTTACCTATATCGAATCCGAACGGCTGCGCCTAGAGCTGTACAAGCGCATCGCCGCTGCGGCGAACGAGGAGGCGGTCTCGGACATTCGCGAGGAGCTGATCGACCGCTTCGGGCCGCTGCCCGCCGAGGCCGAGGCCCTGCTCAAGGTGGCGAACTTCCGGCTGCTGGCCAAGGCCGCCGGGGTACACGAGGTTTCGCTGGCCGGGCGGATGGTTCGTTTTGCGCCCGTCGAGCTCAAGCAATCGGCGGAACTGCGGCTGCTGCGTATCTATCCCGGCGCCCAGGTGCGCGCCGCGCAAAGCGCGATCCACGTTCCCAGGCCGCAGCCGGCCGAGATCGGGGCCGAACCTTTGAGCGGAGAGGCGCTGGTGGATTGGGCCGCAGGGGTATTGAAGGTAATTTCGTCCTAGGGGCTGGGGTATACGCGGTAGACTGCCCCCCATGCGAAAATTGTTGGCCATGGTGCTCGGCGCTGCCGCCGTCTTGTCGTTCACTGGTTGCATGGGGAACAACCCCAACAACGCCGTCCAGATCGGCAACACGGTCTTCACCGAAAAAGACATCACCGACATTCAGACCGCGCTTGAAGCCAACGGCGTGGGTGTGGCCGATCCCGATGGTTCCGGGATGCGCGCGACCATCGTCTCCACGTTGATCAGCGGCGAGCTCTCCCTGAATATCGCACAATCCAAGAGCATCCAGATCAGCTCCGACGTGCGCGAGACCATCGACGCCAACATCACCTGGCTTCCGGCCATCGCCGAAGCCGGGAACGAGTACAAGGGCTCCACCCTCCTGGCCGACGGCAACAACCCCCTTACCGAGTTCGC
This sequence comes from Propionibacteriaceae bacterium, assembly GCA_031272825.1. Classification (GTDB taxonomy): domain Bacteria; phylum Actinomycetota; class Actinomycetes; order Propionibacteriales; family Propionibacteriaceae; genus Propionicimonas. Next base: position 4,377 of record JAISTE010000146.1, read on the forward strand.
CGACGGATACGCCGCCTACATGGCCCTTTCCTACGGCTTGATCGAGGATTCCGGGGTTTCGGTCAACGACTATCTCGCCGCCATCGACGCCAACCGCATCAAGGTGAACCCCAAGTACGGCGAGTTCAGCTACTCCGACCAAGGTTTCGGCCTAACCAACGACGGCGGCTCGCTCTCCGCGGTGGCAGCTTCCCTCGACGAGTGACTTCGCTAGTTGGGTTAGAGACAGGCTAAGCTGGCAGCTATGCGTTTTATCCTTGCCTCAGCCTCCCCTGCCCGCCTGGAGACGCTGCGCAAGGCGGGAGTTCACCCGACCCCCATCGTCTCCGGCGTCGACGAATCCCTGATCACCGCCCCCACCGCCGCCGAAGAGGTACAGCTGCTGGCGAAGGCCAAGGCGCGGGCCGTCGCCGAGATGGGCCGCGAGCAAGGCTGGTTGGAGGCGGACGCCCTGATCGGCTCCACCCCGACCCTCATCGTCGGCTGCGATTCCATGTTCGAGTTGGGCGGCACCGTCTACGGCAAGCCCCCATCCATCGAGGCCGCGAAGGAACGCGCCAAACTCATGCGCGGCCAAACCGGAACCCTGTACACCGGCCACCACGTCATCCACATCGACGGATACGCGCTCAACGAGCTCACCGACGTGGCCGCCACCGAAGTCACCATGGGCCAGATCAGCGATGAAGAGATCGACGCCTATGTTGCGACCGGCGAACCGCTGCAGGTAGCCGGCGGCTTCACCATCGACGGCCTGGGCGGGCCGTTCATCGAATCGCTGAAGGGAGACCCGCACAACGTCGTCGGCATTTCGCTGCCGCTGTTGCGTAGAATGCTCCTCACCCTAGATATCGCCTGGCCCACTCTTTGGGAGGATTGATTTGCCTGCCTGGATAAGAGCGCTGCGTCCGAAGCAGTGGTTGAAGAACGTGCTCGTACTGGCCGCCCCCTTCGCGGCCGGGACGCTCACCCAACAGGACGTCTGGCTGAAGCTGGCCGGAGCTTTTGCGGCTTTCTCGCTGGTGGCGTCGTCGATATATCTGATCAATGACACCAAGGACGCCGAAGCCGACCGCGCCCACCCGACCAAGCGTTTCCGGCCGATCGCCGCCAGGGAGCTTTCGCCGGTCGCCGCGATCATCATGGCCGTCGTTTGTTTGGCTGGCGGGTTGACGCTGGCCTGGTTCATCTCTACGGGCTTGTTTGCGACCGTCGCCTCGTATTGGGTGCTGCAGCTGGCCTACGCCCTGTGGCTGAAGTACCTGCCGATCTTCGACCTGGCGATCGTGGCCACGGGCTTCCTGCTGCGGGCCATCGCGGGCGGTGCCGCACTGGAAATCCCCTTGTCGCAGTGGTTCTTGCTGGTGGCGGCCTTCGGCTCGCTGTTCATGGTCGCGGGCAAGCGCTACGGCGAGCTCAAAGGCGTCGGCTCGGAGGCCGGAACCCGCTCGACGCTGAAGTCCTACACCGAAAGCTACCTGCGGGTGGTGTGGGCGACGGCGCTGGCGCTCGTCATCATGTGTTACTCGCTGTGGGCGTTCGAGGCCAAGCACATCGGGCTGCTCGGGCTCGACTGGCGAATGATCTCGCTCGCCCCCTTCACCCTGGCCCTGCTGCGCTACGCCATGGTGATCGACGCCGGGGACGCCGAAGAACCCGAATCGGTGGCCCTGGGAGACCGGATGCTGCAGGCCTTCGCAGTACTTTGGGTCGCGGCATTGATACTTGCCGTTTTCGGGTAATAGTCTTGCTTGAAACCGGGAACGAACCCGGCAACCCTCATCGTAAGGAGCACCATGCAAAAAGTGCTGGTCGCCAACCGGGGTGAGATCGCCAACCGGGTCATACGCGCCACCAAAGACGCGGGCCTGAAATCTGTGGCCGTCTATGCCGACCCCGACGCAAACTCCCTGTTCGTCCAACGCGCCGACGAAGCCTTCGCTCTGGGAGGCGCAACCCCAAAGGACTCATATCTCGACGGCGACAAAATCATCAAGGCCGCTCTGCAGGCCGGGGCCGACGCCGTCCACCCCGGCTACGGGTTTTTGGCCGAGAACGCCGACTTCGCGCAGGCGTGCATCGACGCCGGGCTCACCTGGATCGGCCCTCCCCCCGAGGCCATCCGCAACCTCGGAGACAAGGTGAAAGCCCGCCACATCGCCATGAAGGTGGGCGCTCCCCTCGTGCCCGGCACGGCCGATCCGATCGAAAATGCCGATGCGGCCGTCGCCTTCGCCGAAGAGTTCGGACTGCCGATCGCCATTAAGGCCGCGTTCGGCGGCGGCGGGCGTGGCATCCGAGTCGCACGCACCTTAGAGGAAATCCCCAAGCAGTTCGAGGCCGCTGTATCGGAGGCGACGGTCGCGTTCGGGCGCGGCGAATGCTTCGTCGAGCGCTTCCTGGATCGGCCCCGGCACGTGGAGACGCAGTGCCTGGCCGACGCCCACGGGAACGTCGTCGTGGTGTCCACCCGTGACTGCTCGCTGCAGCGCCGCAACCAAAAGCTCGTCGAGGAGGCCCCGGCCCCGTTCTTGACCTCTGAGCAGCGTGACGCCCTGTACTCTTCGTCGAAGGCCATCTTGAAGGAGGCCGGATACGTGGGCGCGGGCACCTGCGAGTTCTTGCTCGGCGAGGACGGACTGTTGTCATTCCTCGAAGTCAACACGCGGTTGCAGGTGGAACACCCGGTCTCGGAGGAGGTCACCGGCCTGGATCTGGTGCGCGAGATGTTCCGCATCGCTGACGGCCAGGAGCTGGGATACTCCGACCCCGAGATCCGCGGGCACTCGATCGAGTTCCGCTTGAACGCCGAGGACGCCGGACGCAAGTTCATGCCTTCCCCCGGCACCCTGGAAGGCTGGAGGCTGCCTACCGGGCCGGGGGTGCGCGTCGACGAGGGGTATCGCACCGGAATGGTGATCCCAGGCCAGTTCGATTCGCTGGTGGCCAAGATCATCGTCACCGGAGATTGCCGCACGCAGGCCATCGAACGGGCCCGCCGGGCGCTGTCCGAAACCCGGATCGACGGGATGCCTTCGGTACTGCCTTTCCACCGGGCGCTGCTCGAAGAGCCCGACTTCCTGGCCGAGGACGGCAACTTCAGGGTGCACACCAAGTGGATCGAGACCGACTTCGACAACCAGATCCCGCCCTATGACGGCATCGCGCGCACCTCCGAGCCCGAGCAGCTGGCCACCTTCTTCATCGAGGTGAACGGCAAGCGCGTGGAGCTGCGGGTGCCGACGTCGTTTTCCCTGGGAGCGCCCAAGCCCGAGCCGCCGAAGCCGGTGGAACAGCGCACCGAACCCGTCGAGGTGCCCGCCCTGGACTTCTCGACGGCCATTACAGCCCCCTTGCACGGCAAGATTCAGAAGATCTTGGAAGGCGAGGGTCGCTACGTCAACGAGGGCGACCACGTCGTCATCATGGAGGCGCTCAAGATGCGGCTGCCGCTGGCGGCCCACCGCTCGGGCAAGATCGTGAACATGCAGGTTTCCGAAGGCGAGGCGGTGAGCACCGGGCAGACCATCTGCAATATCGTGGATTGAGTCTTAGCCTGACTAAACCTTTGTACTTAACGATTAACGACGCCAAGGGGCGCGAGGCTATGTTGAACGTGTGAAGCCTTTCCGCGCGGTAGCCGCGCTATTGGCACTTACCACCGCATTCGCCCTGGCAAGCGCAACTCTGCCCGCCTACGGGCAGGATCTGGCTGGGGCGACTCCCGCCCCGGGCATCCTGCCCCCGCTCGACCGGGGCCCCGACCCGGTGATCTCCAATGTCCACGCGCCCGATCCCGTAGTCGGGCCGGGCAATACTTTCTCGGGTTCCGTCGCCGTACCCGATAACGACCAAACCATCCTCAAGCTGAGCCTGATCGACGGCCAACGCACGATCTACACCGCCGAAGAGACGACCATGGGCGGGAAATTTTCGTTTGACGTCCCCGAGCGAGTGTTTACCGGAACCGCGGGGCACAGCGTCGACTGGATCCTGACGGCCGCCGACGAAACCTCTCTGGTGCTGAGCTCCGGCGAAGTAACCCCCACGTATTCCCCCACTATAAAAGCCAAGTTCACAAGCGGTTACAGGATCAAGGCCCGCATTTCCCTATCCGTGCCAGATGGGGTTCGGGCCACAGGCAAGATCCTCGTGAGCGTCGGTAAATGGAAGAAAAAGATCTCCGCCGCAGGCAAACACACGGTGCTGCTGCCCAGGCTCACCAAGGGCAAGCACAAGGT
>JAISTE010000157.1 GCA_031272825.1 Propionibacteriaceae bacterium
CAAACCCGCTCAGATCATCTATCCCAACGACCCGAACCATGGCTGCAACCATTCGTGGGAGGTGTGGAACAAGGTCGACTATCCGGTTTACGCCGCCGACGAACCGCGGTTCATGGCCGAGTTCGGCTGGTGTTCACTGCCTGCCCGTTCGACGCTGGAGACGGCTATCGGGGCCGAGCATCTTCAGCCTTGGGACGACGTGCTCATGAAGCACTACAAGTCCCAAGATGGTGTTGACAAGCTCAGACGCGCGATCGCCGACGGTTTCACCGAGCCATCCCGCTTCAAGGATTGGCATTACGTCACCCAGGTGCAGCAGGCCCGCGCGGTTGGCTTCGGCCTGGATTATTGGCGGAGCCTGTGGCCGCGCTGCCAGGGCGCCCTGGTGTGGCAGCTCAACGACTGCTGGCCAGTCACCTCGTGGGCGGCCGTCGACTCGGCGGGCATCCGCAAACCCATGTGGCACGCGGCCAAACGCTCTTTCGAGCCGCGATTGGCCCTTGTGCTGGCCGTTTCCGAGGGGTACGTTATCCGGCTGGTCAACAACACCGACGAGGTGTGGGCGGCCCGCCCGCTCGTGCGAAAGATCAGCCTCGACGGAACAACTAGAGCCTCCTGGTCTGTTCCAGTTTCGGTTCCCCCACAGGAAGTTGCGGAGCTTCCCCTGGACATCTCCTCGGTGTATTCGCTTGTAAACGCCCAGTTAGAGGCGGCGATCTGCGAATCCGACGAACCCTACAACGCTCCCGACCAGCGCGTGCTCCCTGGTGAACTCCAGCCGGGCCGCTGGCTGCTCGCGGACGAAATCCTGGTCGTCGATGCCGATGCCGAACACCCGAATCCCGTGACCCGCCGCGTAGTGGCGCTGCCGGATAAGTGTCTGGACTACGTCCGTCCCGCCTATGACGTGGAGACGGTGGGTAACCGCGTAAGAGTGAGCGCCCGCAGCCTCGTGCGTGACCTACTGCTCCAACCCGATGTGGTGGGGGCAAGCGGCGATGCCCCGCTGGTCACGCTCCTGCCGGGTGAGAGTTACGAGTGGGTTTTGGACGAGGAAGTGACGGGCGACGTCGGGCTGTTAGATGCGGCCAGCGTCGAGTTGAGTGCGCGGGAGATTAGGTAGCGTCCTTCTCCTATTCGTCATTCTGTGCTTGCCTGGCCCTTCCGCGTCGTTCTGTGTTTGCCTGGCCCTTCCGCGTCATTCTGCGCTTCTCTGGCCCTTCCGCGTCGTTCTGTGCTTGCCTAGTCCTCCCGCGTCGTTCCGCGCTTCTCTGACCCTCCCTCGTCATTCTGCGCGTAGTCGCAGAATCTTGGTTGGGACGCTGAAGTGACGAAAGTGGAGATCCTATTCGTCGCTGCGCTCCTTGAGACCGGGGCGGGGACTCCGTCCCGCTGCGGTCTGCGACTGCGCGCGGGATGACGAGTGGGGTGGAATGGCGCGGGAACCGCCCCGGTTCAAGTCCGGGGACGTCTGGCGCAAGTCCGGGGACGTTCACGATCAAGCTCGGGGACGGAGAACCCAACAGCTACGGCGCCGCCCCGGCATCACTGGGTGCAGCCGACGCCCGATGCGGCTCTTCCGGCACAGGTGCCGGCGCTGAAACCGGGGGCGGCGGCTCCGTGGAGGGCTGTACCGGCTCTGGCGGGACTTCCGTAGTGGGCGGTGCAGTCGTGGGCGGAATGTCGGTGGGCTCGGTGGGCTCAGGCTCGGGTTCTGGTTCCGGCTCAGGAGTGGGGGTGGGCGTCGGCGTGGGCGTGGGCGAGGGCGTGTACGGGTTGTGGGTGGCGCGCCGGTCGGTCTGGCCGAGGAAGTACTCGCGATCCATCCCCTCCATGGCCGTCTCCATGTAGCCGAGCCAGATCGTCGCCGGGTAGCCCGCGCCGAAGATCGAGCCCATATCCGTGGCTCCGTCCTCGCCGCCGCACAGCATCACCGCGGTCGTGATTTGCTTCGTAAAACCGACGAACCACACGGCCGTCGTCTCCTGAATCCCCTTCTCAGGGACGTAAACCCAGCGGGTACCCGTCTTACCGGCCACCGGATAGCCGAGGGCGGTGGCCCGCGAGCCGGTGCCGTCCTGAGCCACCTTCGTCAGCGCATACGTGACGTCCTGTGCCACGTCCCGCTCCAACGCCTGGGTGTCCTCGGGCCGGTTCAAGGATTTCTCGACGCCGTTCATGTCGAGAACCTTGCGCACGGTGTGGGCCGTGCGTTTGATGCCGTAGTTGGCGAAAGTCGAATACCCCTGCGCTTGGGAAAGCGTCGAAATCTCGCCGTAGCCAAGGGCGAAGGTGTCGGTGGGCTCCTCCCAACCCGGGCCGTCGGGCACACCGGCGGCGTTGGCCGCCTCGCGGATCGACTGCGGGCCGTCGTCCATCTTCAGCGTGAGATCGACGTAGGCCGAGTTGATCGAGCCGGTGGTGGCGCGCAGCAGCGTCACTTGGCCGTAGTTGCCGCCGCCCGCGTTGCGGATCGGCTGCTTGGCCCCGGGCGGGGTGAACGAGTTGCCGTTCACGGTGTCGTTGAGCGCCCACCCCTGCTTCAGGGCTGCGGCAAGGGCATACGGTTTCATAGTCGAGCCGACGGGACGCGGCGTGGTCGCCCAGTTGATCGGCTGCTTCACGTAGTCGGTGCCGCCGTACATGGCGATCACCTCGCCGTTGGTGTTGTCGATCGACGTGGCCGCCGGGTGGTAGAAGGACTGTTTCTTGCCCGAGTCGGCGGCCATCTGCTTCTTGGTCGCATTCACCGATTTCACCAGTGCGGCCTGATCCTTCTTGGAGAAGGTGGTGATGACGTCGAGCCCGCCGCCGTTGATCTCACCCTCGGTGAACCCCAAGGACTTGAGCTCTTCCTCGACGTACTTGAGCAGGTACCCGTTCGTCCCGCCGAAGCGGTTGTGCACCTTGTACTCGGGCATTTCGGGCAGCGCCCAATAGACCTCCAGGCGCTGGGCCTGCGTGATGTAGCCCATCTCCTCCATGGATTTCAGCGCGTACTGGTAGCGCTCAAGCTGCATGGAGGTGGAGCCGTTCGCCGGGTCGAGGGCCGAAGGGTTGTTGATGATGGTGACCAGTTCCGTCGCCTCTGCCAAGGTCAGCTCGGAGGCGTGCTTTTGGAAGTAGGCGTCGGCGGCGGCCTCGATGCCGTAGGCCCCGCGGCCAAAGTAGACGGTGTTGAGGTAGTTGGCGAGGATCTCTTCCTTGGTCTCCGACTGGCCGATCTTCGCCGCCAGGATGATCTCCTCCACCTTGCGCGTGATGGTTCGATCCTGGGTGAGGTAAAACACCTTGACGTACTGCTGGGTGATCGTCGAACCGCCGGTCACCTGATCGCCGGTGAGGATGCCCAGCCCGGCGCGGAACATGGAGGGGATGTCGAAGCCCGGGTCAGTCCAGAACGAGCGGTTCTCGGACGCCACCAGCGCGTCCTTCGCATACTGGGGGATTTCCGCATAGGGGATGGTGGTGCGGTTCTGTACCTCGAAGGTTCCCAGCTCGCTCTTGCCGTCGTTCCAATAGACGGTGGTGGTGTTCGTCTGGAAGCCCTCGTTGGGGTCGGGAACCGTGACCGACGTCCACAGCGCGGCCAGCGCCACGCACCCGATCACGAAGATGAAGAAGATCGCGATCCCGAACCACTTGAGAATCCGAACCGGCAGTGGCCGCTTCTTCTTAGGATTTGCGGTGCTGGTCCGGGCGCGTTTCGGGGTCTTAGCCATAGATGTCCTCGACGGTCGGTTGGCGGCGCGGCGGGCGGCGCTTGATGCCGTCGCCGAGCCGGTAGGAGCGGATCATGTGGTTCCAGCCGCAGTCGGTGCACACCTCAACGACACACACCTTGAAGTCGCCGTATTCGGTCTGCATCTCCACCAACTCTGCTTCGCTCTTGATCCGGCCCGAATACTGGCCGAGCTGATCGCCGAAGACGTAGTTGAGGTTTACAAGCCGATTCGTTTCGCAGACGGGGCAGTGCGTCTTGGTGAGCTCGCCGTGGTGGAGGGCCGAACGGATGAGCATCGGGTCAGCGTCGCAAATATCCGAGGGGGTGAGGGAGCGCGCGCGCCCGAAAACCCGCTGCAGCGAGTTGCGCCGCTGCAGCGCATAGTCGACCTCGTCGCGCTTAGACCACATGCCCGGAAGTTTACCCGGAGGGCCATAGCGCTCATTGCTGTGCGCTGGCGGTGAACTGGTTGTGCGTGCCACTGGATTCTTCTTCGTTCTGGGTTTCGGGCAATTGTGCCAGGTGTTCCTGTGAGCGGTGATGTTGAGGTTTTGGATCGACGGCCTCGGCCCAGGCCTCTTGCTCGTCAAGAACATGCAACCGGCGAAGAGCGTTGAGGTAGACGGCAATGGTGTTGACGGACGAGGGGCGTCGTCCGTCGCCATGTCGCGCCGGATAGTTACCATCGAAGCTTGGGACGTCTTATTCCGGGCCAGCGAGCGCAGGTGTGGTATCCATTTTGGCCCTCCTGGCGGGTGGTGCTTGGTGAACTTGGGCTTACCCGGTTCTTGACAAAACACCAAGTAACTTGCCGATAAATCACCAAGTTGCTTGGTGATTTGTCAGGTTTTCGGGGCTGTGGGGAGATCCTATTCGTCGCTGCGCTCCTTGAGGCTGGGGCGGGGACTGCGTCCCGTTGAGATCCTGCGACTGCGCGCAGGATGACGGGACGAAGTTTCGCCATCGGCCCGCGCCCCTGATCGAGCCCGGGGACGCTCGGGTGTCATCCCTCCCTACTTCGTCATCCCGCGCGCAGTCGCGGGATCTAGAACCGGAACCGTCACCCACCCCAACCGCTACCATCCGGTCAAAAATGTACTCAAGAATCCCATCTCCCTCACCCGTTCTTGCTGAAGTTGTACCCAAAAGAGTTGACACCGTCGTCGGGTAGTAGCAGACTGTGCAATGTTGATTGATTCGATACGCGTTCAATCATAAATGAACAGAACAACCGGCGGTTTTCGGACAAACGCTCAGGCAAGCGGCCCAGGCGTGAGATCGGAAACCACCACAACTCCTCGAGGAAGAGAGACGAACAGTGAGTAAGATCAACAAGCTGATGCTCACCGGCGTGACATCAATGGCGCTGATCTTCGCGGGTTGCGCTTCATCGTCGCAGCCCGCTCAGACGCCCAGCGAAGGCGGGTCGTCCAGCGCAGCATCCGAGCCGGTAACCATCGACTGGTGGGGCTGGGCCCCCGGCTACAAGGAGGCCGCCGAGGCCTTCAACTCCTCCCATGACAACATCAAGCTGAACTTCGAGCAGATCACCTCCGGCTCCCAGGGCGGCTACGACAAGATGATGACCGCAGTCGACGCCGGCAACGCCCCCTGCCTTGGCCAAGTCGGCTCCGAAACCTTCGTGAACTTCCTGGCTCAGGGCAAGCTAGAGCCCATCACTCAATACGTTAAAGACGACGTCAAGAGCCAGTTCCCCGACGCCGCTTGGAAGACAGTCTCCCTGAACAATGAGATCTACGGCATCCCGGTCGACTCCGGCACGATGGGCCTGTTCTACCGCGCCGACCTGCTCAAGAAGTACAACATCGACGTGCCCACCACCTGGGAAGAGTTCAAGGCCGCCGGTGAGAAGCTCCACAAGGCCGACCCGAAGAAGTACCTCGTCAACCTGCCCACCGACGCCTACAACTACTCCGGTTACGCCTGGCAAGCCGGTGCCTCCTGGTTCTCCACCGAGGGCGACACGTGGGTAGTTTCCATGGCCGACGACGCCAACAAGAAGGTCGCCGACTACTGGCAGGGCCTCGTCGACGCCGGTATCGCCTCCACCTTCCCCTCCTGGGACGCCGCCCTCAACTCCGCGTGGGCTGACGGCACCGTCCTGACCGAGGTCGGCGCAGTCTGGACTGCCGGCATCCTCGAATCCGAAGCCAAGGATTCCTCCGGCAAGTGGGCCGTCGCCCCGATGCCGACCTGGGAAGGCTCGGACGCTGTCGGTAACGTCGGCGGTTCCCCGAACGCCGTTCTCAAGGGCTGCAAGAACCCCGAGCAGGCCGTCGAGGCGGCTGCCTGGCTGTCCACGAACGAAGCCGGGCTCACCCCGATGATCAAGGAAGGCGCCCTGTACCCGGCCTCCACCACCGGCCAGGAACTCTCCATCATGAAGGAAGGCCGCGAGTTCTTCGGCGGCCAGAAGATCTACGAAGTCTTCTCCGCAGAATCCGCCAAGGTGAACCCGAACTGGCAGTGGGGCCCGCTGATGACCACCACCTCCGCCGCCCTGGGCGACGGCCTGGGCAAGGTCTCCACCAAGGAAGGCACGGTCTATGACGCCCTCAAGTCGGCTCAAGAGGCCACCATCAAGGAAATGAACACTCAGGGTTACTCGGTGAAGTAAACCCCAGGTTGCGGGCCGGGATACCGGCCCGCAACCGCACACCTTCGATACCCCCCCCAGAACCGCGAGCCGCGACGGCGCAGCCGACCCAGCCAAAGAAGGTTTCACATGTCCAGTACAACAGCTCCCAAGCGCAAACGCGCCGGGTACATGGAGCGGCAGGCCCTGACCAGGGCCATCCCCTTCATGATCCCGTTCGCCCTGCTTTACCTGTTCATCTACCTGATCCCGCTGTGTTACGCCCTTTACAAATCCATGTACACGGTCGGACGTTCGGGGCTGGGAATCTCCGCCCCCGAACCTAAGTTCACCGGTTTTTCCAACTACATCAACGTGCTCACCGATCCGGTGTTCATGTCGTCGATGGGAAGGGTGCTGCTCATCGGCCTCATCCAGGTTCCGGTGATGCTGATCTTGGCCCTGGTACTGGCCCTGTGGATCGACATGCGCACGACCGTCGGCAAGCGGTTCTTCCGCATCCTCTACTTCCTGCCCTACGCGCTTCCGGGCGTCATCGCGGGCCTGATGTGGTCGTTCCTGTACGCGCCCTCGCTCTCCCCGATCGTGAAGGCCGCGGAGGCTATCGGCATCCACCTGGACTTCACTTCGGGAAACGTCCTGCCCTTCTCGATTATGAACATCATGACGTGGGCCTGGACGGGCTACAACATGATCATCATCTACTCCTCCTTGCAGTCCATCCCCTCTGAGATCATGGAGGCCGCCGCCATCGATGGACTGACCGGCTGGAAGGCCTCTTGGAAGATCAAGGTGCCGATGGTTCGCCCGGCGATCATCCTCACCGCGGTTTTCTCCATCATCGGCACCGCCCAGCTGTACAACGAGCCGGTGGTCCTCAAGGGCGTCGCACCCAACCTCTCCAGCCAATACACGCCGATCATGAGTGCGTTATCTACCCTGACGTCGAACTACAACACCTCGGCGGCCAAGTCGGTAATCCTCGCCATCTTCATCGGGGCTTGCTCGGCGGTCTTCTTTGCCGTGACCAGGGAAAAGGAGCCGACCAAATGAGCACGCGTCCACAAATTCCCGCTACCCGCGCCCTCCCCATCTCCGGGACGGAAGAGGTAAAGATCAACAAGCGCCCTTGGTACCGCTCGAAGGATTGGTCACCGCTGGACGCCACGAGCAAGTTCTCCAAGTACCTGATTTTGTTCTTCATGACGATCTTCGCCATCTATACGATCATGCCGATCTGGTGGTTGATCGTCGGGGCGACGAAACCCGACGGCGAACTCTTCTCCGGCAACGGCTTTTGGTTCTCGGACTTCAACCTGTGGGAGAACCTGCAAACGCTGTTCACCATCCAAGACGGGGTCTACGGCTACTGGCTGCTCAACTCCTTGCTCTATGCGGGCCTGGGCGGCATGTGCTCGACATTGTTCGCGGTGATGATGGGATATGCCCTTGCCAAGTACAAGTTCAGGGGCAGGGGAGTGGTGTTTGCGATTGTGCTCGCGGGCGTCCTCATTCCGGCCTCGGTGTTCGCCATCCCGCTGTACCTGCTTTTCTCCGGCACGGGCATCATCAACACGTTCTGGTCGGTGTTCATCCCCTCGATGGTCTCGCCCTTCGGCGTCTATCTCTCGCGCACCTACGCCGCCGAATCCGTCCCCGACGAGGTGATCGAGGCGGGCCGCATGGACGGTGCCTCCGAGTTCCGCATCTTCTTCCAGATCGGCCTGCGGATGATGGCTCCGGCGCTGCTCACCATCTTCTTGTTCCAGTTCGTCTCCGTGTGGACGAACTACCTGCTGCCCTCCCTGATGCTTGCCAACGACAAGCTCCAGCCGGTGACCGTCGGCCTGGTCACCTGGCAGTACATGCGCGGGATGCCGGTCGGCTACTCCTCGGTGGTGACGGGCGCGCTCGTCTCCGTCATCCCGGTTGTGATCCTGTTCCTCTCCCTCCAGCGGTTCTGGGCCAAGGGCCTGTCCGCGGGCGCCATCAAGTGAAAGGTTGAAATGAAGCTTGCCAATCTCGCCGACGTCCCCACTACGGGCCGCGTCACCCTGCCCACCGAGGTGGGGGCCGAGGCCGAGGCGCGCGAGCTGCTGGTCAAGCTCGGGGCCGACGCCGTGCGCAACTCAGACGGCACCGAGGTGCCCGAAGAGTTCCGGGACATGGGCCTAAAGGTCTACGGCAAGCGCTTTTGCAACCGCGGAGATAACAAGTGGGCCAACTCCCACCCCGAGGAACTCTCCGAGCTGTACCTGCTCTCCCGCCCGGTAACCGCCCGCTCATCGCGCGTTGAGATTCAGCTGCTGGCCGGTTACTTCACTGAACAAGTACAGGTCGACGTCCAACACGAGCCCGCGATTTGGTGGGAGGTTCGGGATCGCACGACTGGGGCCGTCGTTCCTGCGGCTAACTGGTCCGTGGAGTACGAAAGCGATGGGGAGACGCCGCTCACGGCCGTCGATTGCAAGGTTGTGGTAGATGGGGCCGAGCCGTTCCACGAGTACACGGCGGCGTACCTGGCCTACGACATTTGGGATCCGGTGCAGATGTACAACCATCTGACCAACGGCTGGGGCGACAAGCCGCACGAGAAGACCTTCGACAACTTCCATCCGGCCACCCGCGCCCACGCGCTCGCGGCCCTGAAGCAGTGGCTCGAAGATAACCCGAAGACGACGGTTGTGCGTTTCACTACGTTCTTCTATCAGTTTTCGCTGATCTTCAACGATCAGGCGAAGGAAAAGTACGTTGATTGGTTCGGCTACGCCATGACCGTCTCCCCGGCGGCGATCGAGGCTTTCGAGGCCGAGCGCGGCTACCGGCTCACTCCCGAGGATTTCGTCGACGAGGGCTACTACCACACCTACTTCCGCACGCCCACGCAGCGCTGGCTGGAGTGGATGGACTTCGTGCAGCGCTTCACCGCCGACGCCGCCAAAGAGTTCACCGACACGGCTCATTCTCTCGGCCGAGAAGCGATGATGTTCTTGGGCGATCAGTGGGCCGGAACCGAACCCTATGGCCGTTACTTCCCCAGAATCGGCCTGGACGCCGTGGTCGGCTCGGTCGGAAACGGCGCGACCATGCGCATGATCGCCGACATTCCCGCGGTCAAGTACACGGAGGGGCGGCTGCTGCCGTACTTCTTCCCGGACGTCTTCCGCGAGAGCGGCGATCCGGCCGGTGAGGCCATCGATTCGTGGATACAGGCCCGGCGGGCGATGCTGCGCAACCCGGTAGACCGCATTGGCTACGGCGGATACCCGTCGCTGGCGGCCAAGTTCCCCGATTTCGTCGACGTCGCCGCCCGGGTGACCCAAGAGTTCCGCACCCTGCACCACTTCAGGACGTCCGCTCCCGACGTGCTGGGGAAGGTCGCGGTCATCAACGCCTGGGGCAGCCTGCGCACCTGGATGCCGTTCATGGTGGCCCACGCGCTGCCGTACCGCTTCACGGAACCGTATTTCGGCGTCATCGAGGCGTTGTCGGGCCTGCCGGTGGAAGTCCAGTGGCTGCGCTTCGGCGAGCCGATCCCGGACGACGTCTCGGCGGTGATCATCGCAGGCACAAGGGGGACGTCCTTCTCCGGCGGCCAGGTTTGGGACGACCCGGGGCTAGTTGCTGCTTGCCGTGAGTGGGTCGACGCCGGGGGTTTCCTGCTAGGTGTGGGCGAGCCGTCGTTTTGGTTGAAGGGCGGCCGCTCGTTCCAGCTGGCCGACGTCCTGGGCGTCGATCAGGAGGTCGGGTTCTCGCTGTCGACCGACCGCTATCCGAGCTACGCGCGCTCGCACTGGGTGGCCGAAGATCTGCCCAAAGATTGGGCCCCATACGACGGTGCCAAGGGCGTCTACGCCATCGAGGCCGGTGCCCAGGTGGTGCGCGAGAACGACGGCTATGTGCAGTTGGCCGTCAACGAATATGGGAATGGCCGGGCGGCGTACGCCGCGGGCCTACCCTACGATGCCGTGAACTCGCGGCTGTTACACAGACTTCTGCTTTGGGGAACCAAGGCAGATTCGGACAGACCCGCATATCTGCCCGATAACCCGCTAATCGAGTTGGCCCACTTCGGCGAGAAGAACCTTCTGGCCGCAGTAAACAACTCGCGGGAAGCGCAGACGGCCCGTTTCCGAGACGAAACGGGAACCGAGCAAGAGCTAACCCTGGCCCCCTGGGCCATGGACTGGTTCGAGCTGTAAGACGAGTCCTGTCCCCGTCCCCGGGCTAGACCCGGGGCGGGGCCCTTGCATTTAAGCGGGCCCACCCAGCGAGCCTGAGTTATCCACAAGCGAGAAAATCGTTGAACCGCGCCCGACTGCGCCCGTCAAGACTAACTGAAATGGAAAGGAGTCTTGATGCTTGCTGTTGAGGCGCATAGACTTTTGACTAGTCAAGAAACTAGTCAAGTTTGGGAGGCTGGGATGCAGTACCTGCCTATCGCTGAAGCCAAGGCCAAGTTCTCGGAAGTGATCAAGATGGTCGAAGCCGGGGAGGACGTCATCATCACGCGCGGGGCTGCCAAGGAGCAGGTGGCCGCGATCGTCCCTATGGACAGGTACAAGCACCAAAAGTGGGCGAGCCGGATGCGCGAGGGCTTCGGCTTCGCCCGGGACTGGTTCGAAGATCCGGATTATAAGCTCGAATGGAGCCAGGAAGAGCTTGACGAGATGTTCCCTGAGTACGACCCGTACGACCCCATGAACGAATTCGACCCCACGCTCACCCCCGAACAGCGGATGGAGTGGAGGCACAAGCCGCTGCCTGAGGATGGGATCATCCGATGAGGTACCTGTTAGATACCAACGCCCTCATCTGGTATGGGACGGGCAAACAGGCGGTTATGGACGTCGTGGATCCGCTGTTGGACTACGAAGCCACCTCCGTGCACTTCAGCCAATTCTCTGCGTGCGAGATCTCCATCAAGTACGCGAAAGGACGGTTGGTGTTGAGCGGTCGCCAGCCCGAAGAGTTTCTGGCGAAGATGATGAACATCGGGATGGAACCGGCAGACATAGATCTGGCGGTCTTCGCCGGTACATACCATCTCCCTGCCCACCACGCCGACCCCTTCGACCGGCTGATCATCTGGCAGGCGATCTCGGGCGGGTACACGTTGGTGAGTTCGGACGAAAAGTTCAAGCTCTACGAGCCCGACGGCCTGAAGCTGCTCAGCATCTGACAGCTCCGACGTCCGCCTCTAGTGGGCCGACGCCGCGCGCACCTTCTCGCCCTTGGCGCTGGCCTTGGCCTTGAGATCGGCCTGGAAGTCGAGCATCTTGGCTTGCAGATCGGGGTTTGTCGCGGCGAGGATGCGAACCGCCAGCAGACCGGCGTTACGGGCGTTATCTACTCCGACCGTCGCCACTGGTACTCCTGCGGGCATCTGCACGATGGAGAGCAGCGAATCCAAGCCTTCCAAGTTCTTCAGCGCCACCGGCACGCCGATCACCGGCAGGGGGGTACCGGCAGCGAGCACGCCCGGCAGATGAGCGGCACCGCCCGCGCCCGCGATGATGACGCCGATACCGCGGCCCGCGGCGTCCTTCGAGTACTGCAAGGTTTCAAGAGGCATGCGGTGGGCCGAGAGGACGTCTGCCTCCCACTTGATGCCGAACTCGTCGAGTGCGTCGGCGGCGGCCTTCATGACCGGCCAATCCGAATCGGAACCCATGATGATGCCAACTGCTGGGGTGTTGTTACTCATGTGCGCAGTCTAGTGGGGTCTGGGCCTTCAGCTCTTCCAGACTTTTCGCAGGCCCCAGCCTCCTGCCAGCAGAACGGCTGCCACCAGGATGAACGCCCAGTTGGGGATGCCCGCAGTCGCGCTGAGCAGCGATGTCTCCAGGTTGAACTGGGTAGTGGCATTCACGATGCCGGGGAGGTTCGCGGTGCCGTCGGTGAAGAACAACAGCAAGCCCAGCGCCACCGTTATCAGGCCGGCGATGACGTTCGCCCACGAGTTCGACCACTTGCCAATCACCAGTTCCTTGCTCATCACCCACTGCTGCAGCTTATGCAGCCGCGACCAAAACGCCGAGAGGACGAGCAGCGGAACCGTCATGCCGAGGGCGAAGACCAGCAGTACCAGCGCGCCGAACAGCGCGTTGCCGCCGAGCGCGGCCATCGCCAGCACGGCACCCAGGATCGGCCCGGCGCACACCGAACCCAGCCCGTAGACGGTGCCGAGCAGATAGACGGAAAAGGAGCTGGTGCCGTCGGCCCTGGTGTTCGCCTGCACCCCCGGAAGCCTGACGCCCAACGCCAGAACCAAGCCGAACACCACCACCAGCGCCGAGAGAATCCCGACGAAAACAGGACGATTGGCGTTGACGAACGCACCGACCGTGCCCGCCAGCAAGCCCATAGGTACCAGCGTCGTGATGAGACCGAGGAAGAATATTGCTGTTCTGGCAAGGAGTTTTCCTGCCGAGTTGAAGGCGTAGGCGAAAAAAGCCGGGAGCAGCAGCGCCGAGCACGGCGAGAGCAGCATGAGCACCCCGCCGATGAACGCGCCTGCGAGTGTGACCTCCATCAGGCGGCCAGCAGGGAATCCAGGAACTGCTTGAACGTCTCGTAGGACTGCGCGCCCGAAAGCGACTGTCCGCCTGCGTAGAAGAACGGCACCGAGGAGATCCCCACGGCCTGGGCGGTCGCCGTCGAGGTTTCGACGGCTTGTTTGAGCTCGTCGGAGGCCAGATCCTTCTTGAACTTATCCAGGTCGGGAACCTTAGCCTCCTTGGCAAAGGCGATCAGCTTCTCGTCGGGAAGGTCGGGGTGGCCCGAATCCGGGGCGGCGGCGAACAGTGTGACCAGGTATTCGCCGAACTTGCCCTGCTCGGCGGCGGCGCGCAGGGCGACGGCGGCCGAGGTGGATTGATCTCCGAAGAACGAAACGTCGTTGAACTCGAAACGCACCTTGCCGGTGTCGATGTATTCGGCCTTGAGCTTCGGGAAAACTTCTTTGGAGAACACCGCGCAGTAGGGGCAGCGCAGATCGGCCCATTCGACGAGCACCACCTTGGCGTCCGTCGAACCCAGGGCCAGCGGGTCGTCGGGGTTGTTGCGCACCGGGTCGTAGGCGCTGGCGGTTTGGCTGGCGGACGCACTAGCGCTTTGGGAAGCGATTGCATTGGGCGTCGGCACCTGGGTGACCGGGGGATTGAGGTACGTAGCTGCGAGCACGATGGCCAGCACTGCGGCCACCGCACCCAGCACGACGTTCAGCGTGCGCGCGATCTTGAGCTTGCGAACCAAATCGTCGGTGGATGGCTGCCTCGCCATGGGATCGCCAGGTGCATGATTGCTCATTTGGCCTACTCTACAACGGTATTGGGTGTGGCTTGGGATGGCCCCGGATCAAGCCCGGGGACGCTTCAGTAAAGTCCGGGAACGACGAACCTACCCCGCCAGATCCCGCGCCGCACCCTTGTCCGCGGACAGGGCCAAGGATGCGTAGATCTTCAGCGCCTGCGAAACCTCGCGTACCCGGGCAGCGGGCTTCCAGCCCTTGGCGTCTTGCTCTGCTCTGCGGGAGGCCAGCTCGGAATCAGATACGGCCAAGTTGATCTTGCGATCGGGGATGGAGATCTCGATGCGGTCGCCGTCGCGGATCAGGCCGATCGTGCCGCCCGAGGCGGCCTCCGGGGAAACGTGCCCGATCGACAGGCCCGAGGAACCGCCCGAAAAACGCCCGTCGGTGATCAGCGCGCACTTCGGCCCGAGCCCGGTGCCCTTCAGGTACGACGTCGGGTACAGCATCTCCTGCATCCCCGGCCCGCCCTTCGGCCCTTCGTAACGCACGATGACGACGTCCCCGGCCTGCACCCTGCCGGACAGAATCGCGTCGACCGCCTCCTCCTGGGATTCGGTGACCACGGCCGTCCCGGAGAAGATCCACTGCTCGGCGGGAACCCCCGCGGTTTTCACGATGCAGCCGTCGGGGGCGAGATTCCCCTTGAGAACGGCCAAACCGCCGTCCTTTGTGTACGGGTGCTGGGCGTCGCGGATGCAACCAGCCTCGGAGTCCTCGTCCAGGCTCTCCCAGCGGGCGGTGGTGGAGAAGGCCTCGGTTGTGCGCACGCCGCCGGGGGCTGCGTGGTACAGCTCGATCGCCTCGCCGCTAGCCTTCCCGCCGCGAATATCCCACTTGTCCAGCCAAGCCTGCAGGTTGGGGGAGTGGACGGCGTGGACGTCAGCGGAGAGCATCCCGGCCCGGTTGAGCTCGCCCATGATCGCGGGGATGCCGCCCGCGCGATGGACGTCCTCCATGTAGTACTTGGTGGTGTTCGGCGCGACCTTGCATAGACATGGGGTGACGCGCGAAAGGGCGTCGATATCGTCCATGTCGAAATCCACCCCTGCCTCATGCGCGGCCGCCAGCAGATGCAAGACCGTGTTCGTCGAGCCGCCCATCGCGATGTCGACGCGCATGGCGTTCTCGAACGCACTCTTCGTCACGATCGACTTGGGCAGCACTGACTCGTCCTCGTGGTTGTAGTAGCGATCCACAAGCTGCATCACCTGCTTGCCCGCCTCCAAGAACAGGTTGCGGCGGGCGGCGTTGGTGGCCAGCGTCGAGCCGTTGCCCGGCAGCGCCAGCCCGACGACCTCCAACAGGCAGTTCATCGAGTTGGCGGTGAACATACCCGAGCATGAGCCGCACGTGGGGCAGGCGGTTTGCTCGATCAACTCCATCTGGGCGTCGGTATAACTCGGATCGACGGCCTTGCTCATGGCGTCGATCAAATCCAGGCGGGTGACTTGGCCCTCGCTCAAGAGGTGCGCCTTCCCGGCCTCCATCGGCCCGCCCGAGACAAACACGGTGGGGATGTTCAAGCGCAGCGCGGCCAGCAGCATTCCGGGGGTGATCTTGTCGCAGTTGGAGATGCAGACCAAGGCGTCGGCCTTGTGGGCGTTCACCATGTACTCCACCGAATCGGCGATCAACTCGCGGCTGGGAAGGGAATACAGCATTCCATCGTGGCCCATGGCGATGCCGTCGTCGATGGCGATGGTGTTGAACTCGCGGCCAATGCCTCCAGCCTCGGCGACGGCCTGGGCCACCAGCGAACCCAAATCCTTGAGGTGTACGTGGCCCGGCACGAACTGCGTGTAGGAATTAGCGATGGCGACGATCGGCTTGCCGATGTCCGACTCGGCAACTCCGGTGGCGCGCCACAGCGCGCGAGCTCCTGCCATGTTCCTGCCGTGTGTGGTGGCGCGGGAACGCAATTCGGGCATTTGGGCCTCCTTCTTCCTCTCCGGGAATGTTAGTACCGGCCTGGGAACGCCGGTGACGGCGGGCTAGTTTTGGCCCGGCTGATCGGGCAAGTATTCCCAAGGGTTGAAATAGGGGACGGAAAAGCGCGCGAAGTCCTTTGTGCTGCGGGTGGCGACCGTGAGGTTGTGAACCTTGGCAGTGGCGGCGATGAAGGAATCTTCGACGGGAGCCGGGTCGGGAACGTGGAAAGGAGCAGCCGCCGCCGCGCTCCTTGTGTCAAAGGAAAGCAGCTTTCCTGAAAACCGACGGTGTACCCACCTCACCCAGGCGTCCAAACTCGCGGCCCGCTTAGGGTCGCGGCGCTTAGCGAGGAGGGCTCCCTTCTCCAGCTCGAAGAGAGTCACGCTTGCTACATAAAGCTCCGCATCGGGTACGGAACCCAACCATGCTTCCACAGCCGGGTTGCAGCGCCCGGAGGGGAGCTTCCGCAGCTCGGAAATCACGTTTGTGTCAAGCAGGTACATCAGAATTCCTCCAAATCCAGGGGCGGACGGCTGTACTTGGGATCGTTGGCGTCCTCGCGTACCTGCCGGAGGATTTCCTCGAAGGATTGGTCGAATGTGTCCATGTCTTCTTCGTTCATGCCTGCGTAGATGTTTGGCATGTCCGCAAAGAGCTCGAGTGCGCTCCGGAAAAGCTGCGGATGATCCTTGCGATACTCCTCGACGCTCATGAGCACGAACGCCGGTTCGCCGCGTTCGGTGATGAACACCGGCCCTTCTTTGGCGAGCAGCTTGGCCCGCGAGGTCTGCTGGTTGAACTCCCGGCTCGTCATGGTGTGCATGTCGGCCTCCAAATGTAGCAACGTTTCTACAATGGTACCCGAGGTCTTTATAGTCTCCACGATGACGAACGAAGTGCTACCCAAGGGCGGCGCAGGCGGGAAAGATTCGGGACAAACCCTGGCCACACCCTGATCCGAGCTATCTTTGCCTGCACCGGGCATCGCTGCCCGGCATACTGGAACGTTCACCTGCTGGGAGTAAGAAAAATGACAGGATTCGTTGTCACCGCCGTAATCGGGGCCGCAGTGCTACTGGCCGCCCTGGTCTTCGACGGCGCCCTCGACGTCGTACACATCGATTTCACCGGCTCGGGCATCTTCTCGCTCGCGTCCATCGGCGGCCTCGTCGCCGGGATCGGCCTGGGCGGAATGCTTGGCATCAGCATCGGCCTGCCCACAGTGCTGGCCCTCCTGCTGGGGCTGGGAGTGGGCGTCGGGATTGCGGCTGTCGGGGTGCTGGTGTTCAAGGCCCTGCGCAAGATCGACGTCGACCCGCGCTCGATCTCTCCCAAAGCGATCGTCGGAACCCGGGGCGTCGTCACGAGTTCGGCAAAGATTGGTCAGCCCGGCCTGGTGCAGGTGAGCTACCTGGGCAGCCCCAGAACCATGACGTTCACGGCCACGTGGGACGTCGAAACCGGGGACGACGTGAGGATCGCCGAACTGCTCAGCCCGGATTCGGTGAAAATCGCACCCGACTAACGGGCAAAACCCAACAGCACACAACCGAAAACCGACGGCGAAACAGCCGTCAGCGTCCAAGGCCGGCCCTTGGCGCAACATCACTAGAAACGCGGGAGCCGCTACGCCTCAAGGTGTGGAGGTCGCCCCCACAACGAAAGAGAGAAGCCATGGGCTCGACATTCGCATCCAACCCGACGCTGTTACCAATCGTCAGCATCATTATCGTGGTGGCCGTGCTGATCTTCGCGATCGCAAAGCGCTACCGGATCCCCGAGGCCAACGAAGCCTTGATCGTCACCGGCTCGACGGGCAGCAACCCCGACGGATCCCCGATGCTGACCGTCGCGCTCGGACGCGGGAAGTTCATCATCCCGTTCATCCAGCGGGCCCGAATGCTCTCGCTGGAGGCTACGGAGATCCAGATGGAGGTGCCCGAGGGCGTCTCGAAGGACAACATCAAGGTGCGTGTCGAGGCCGTGGCCCTGGCCAAGGTCGACGGAACACCTGAAGGCGTGCGAGCGGCGGCCCAGCGCTTCCTGGATCGGGAATCCCAGATTCCCGACATCGTCCGCTCAATCCTGGCCGGTGCCCTGCGCGGTGTCGTCGGCAATATGACGGTCGAGGAGATGCTGCGCGACCGCGAGGGCCTGGCCATCAAGATCCAGGAAGCCGCCGGGCAGGCGCTTTCGGATGCGGGTCTGCGCGTGGACACCTTGCAGATCAACGGAATCACGACCGACCCCGTCGACTACATCCTGAACCTGGGTCGTCCGCAGGCGGCAAAGGCCCGCAGGGAGGCCGAGGTGGCCGAGGCCGAGAACAACCAGGCCGCCGCCGAGGCGCAGGCGAAGGCGCGCATCGCCATCGCCGCCGCTCAGAAGGAGGCCTCCATCCAAGAGGCCGAGTTCAAGAAGGAGACCGACCGAGCGCAGGCCGAGGCTGACGCCGTGGGCCCGAAGACCAAAGCGGCCCAGGATGCGGCGATTACCGAGGCGCAGCAGGCCAACGCCCAGCGCCAGGCCGAGCTGACCAAACTCGAGCTGGACTCCTCGGTTCGCGCACAGGCCGACGCCCATCTCTATGCCGCCCAGCGCGAGGCGGATGCGGCCCTCTACAAGGCCGAACGTGATGCGGAGGCGAAGGCTGTATCCGTCACAAAGGCGGCGGAAGCCGAGCAGGCCAGGCTGACCCAGGAAGGCCAGGGCAAGGCCGACGCCATCCAGGCCCAGGGTCTTGCGGAGGCGTCCGCCATCAAGGCCAAGGGCGAGGCCGAGGCGCAGGTGAAGGAACTGCTCGCCGCAGCGTACGAGAAGTACGGGCAGCAGGCCGTCATCGACCGGATGCTCGCCGCCCTGCCGGAGATGATCGCCGCCGCGGCCAAGCCGATCGGGGACATCGACAACATCACGGTTCTCGGCAACGCGGATGCGGCCGCCGGGATTCCGAAGTTGGGTACGGATCTGATGGTGACGCTGCCTGCCGTGGTGAAGGGTGCGACGGGCATGGACATGAGCCAGCTCTTCGAGCGCTGGTTCGCTTCCGATGGAGCCAATGCGGTTCAGAAATAACGTGGGTGAGGTGAACAAAGGGCCGGGGCTTTCGCCCCGGCCCTTCTTTACGTTTCGTTATTCCCTCTCACCTTAGATCCTGCGACTACGCGCAGGATGACGAGGGGGAAGAGGAACTAATCGTCAGCCAACGTAACCTCGATGCCGCCGATTACCGTTGCGGCTAGGTTGTACAAGAACGCGCCGAGCGTGCCCAGTGCGGTGAGCAGCAGTACGTTCACCGCAGCAATCAGCGCCGAGTAGCCGAGCACCTGGTCGCGGTTGATGAAGTTCTCGATCCTCCACTGGTCGGAGGACTGCGTGTTGGAGATGATGCCGCTGACGGTCTCGTTCAGCGCATCGAAAATCCCCGAGGCCTCGATCACCGTCCAGGAAGCCCAAACGGCTACGAAGAAGATGATCCCGAACACGATCGAGAACATGAACGACGTCTTCATCACCGACCACGGATCCACCTTGGCGATGCGCAGCAGCGCCTTGCGGTGCTTCTTACGGTTCTTGATCGACGCCACGGTAACGGGCGCGGAAGCCTGCGTGGCGGAAGCCTGACCGACGGCCGGGGTCACCGCGGGGACGGGCTGCGTCACCGGCGGGATGGTCGGGATGGGCGCGGTCACCGCAGGGATAGGCTGGGTGATGGCCGGTGCCTGGAACTGCGGGATCTGCTGGGTGGGTTCGGCTTCCGGAGACTTTGCCGGCTTCGGAGCCTCGGCCTTGGGCGCCTGGGGTGCCGGCGGGGCCGCCTTTACCGACTGCGCCTCGACGGGCGCGCTCACGGCACCCTTGGATTCGGCTTTAGCTTCGGGTTCGGGGGCGGATTTCGCCTCGGGCTTGGGCTGACCCTTGGGTTCGGCCTCAACCTTGGCGTCGGGCTGGCCCTTCGCCTCAGGCTGAACCGCGGCCTCAACCTTGGCTGCCGGAGCCGGTATAACGGGCTTGGGAGCCGCCGGGGGAACCGCGGCGCTCAGCGGGGGCATGGGAGCTTCGGCGGCCTGCTGGGCCTCCGTGTTCTGCTTGAGCCTGGCCTTCGCGGCCTCCGCCTTCTCGGACAGCGTCGAGATGAAAGATTTCAGCGATGCCGACGAAGAAGACGGCTGAACGGGGGGCTTCACTGTGCCTGCGGGTTGCGAGTCAGCCGCCGGAATACGCGGGATGCGCACCACGGTGTCTTCGAGGCCGTTGCTGGCAGCGGCGTCTGGAGCACCGTCTGGTACCCACTGAGGCGTGTTTTCTTGACTCACATTGTTCCTTCCGATAGGCAGGCCGAAACTAGCTTAGCGACAGATTGCCCTTGACGTTAGCCATGTTGCATGACTGAGCAGCGGTTGCCTACGCATTCTCTGCCGCTTTGCGGCTCCGCGCACTCGCTCGGCCATGTGTACTCGCCTGCGGCAGTCCACGCGGCTCTCGCTCCTACGCGTTCTTAGCCCTCGAGCGCAGCTTGGCGCGCTCGTGCTGGTTCAACTCGACTTTGCGGATCCTGGTGGAGTTGGGCGTCACTTCAAGGCATTCGTCGGAGCGGCAAAACTCCAGGGACTGCTCCAAGGAGAGCTTGCGCGGCGGGATGAGCCGCTCCAGTTCGTCGCCGGTAGAGGAGCGCACGTTGGTGAGCTTCTTCTCCTTGGTGGGGTTGACGTCCATGTCGTCCGGGCGGGGATTCTCGCCCACGACCATCCCCTCGTAGACCTCATCACCCGGGGCGACGAACAGCACCCCGCGCTCTTGGAGGTTGAACAGGGCATAGGACGTCACGACGCCCAAACGGTCTGCGACAAGGGAGGACGTATTGCGGGTCTTGATCTCCCCGGCCCAGGGCTCGTAGTCCTCGAAGACGTGGTTCATGATGCCGGTGCCGCGCGTCTCGGTCAGGAACTCGGTGCGGAACCCAATTAGGCCGCGCGCCGGAATCACGAATTCCATGCGCACCCAGCCGGTGCCGTGGTTCGTCATCTCCTCCATGCGGGCCTTGCGCGAACCCATCAGCTGTGTGACGGTACCAACGTGTTCTTCGGGGATGTCCACAGTCAGCCGCTCGAACGGCTCGTGACGTTTCCCGTCGATCTCCTTGATCAAAACCTCCGGCTTCCCGACGGTCAGCTCGAAGCCCTCCCGGCGCATCATCTCCACCAGGACGGCCAGCTGCAGCTCTCCGCGGCCCTGCACTTCCCAGGCGTCGGGGCGCTCGGTGTCCAGCACCTTGATGGAGACGTTGCCGATCAGCTCCTGATCGAGGCGGTTCTTCAGCATCCTGGCGGTCAGCTTGTTGCCGTCCTTGCCCGAAAGCGGGGAGGTGTTGATGCCGATCGTCATGGAGATCGAAGGCTCGTCGACGTGGATGAGCGGCAGCGGGCGCGGATCGTTCGGGTCGGTGATCGTCTCGCCGATAGTGATGTCCGGGATACCCGCGATGGCCACGATGTCGCCAGGACCTGCCTTCTCGGCGGGCTCGCGCTCCAGGGCCTTGGTGATCAGCACCTCCGAGAGCTTGACGTTCTCAATCGTGCCGTCGTGCTTGCACCAGGCGACCGTCTCGCCGCGGTAGAGCTCGCCCTCCACGATGCGGCACAGGGCCAGACGGCCGAGGTAGGGGGAGGCGTCCAGGTTGGTGACGTGGGCCTGCAGCGGCGCGCCCTCGGTGTAGGAGGGGGCCGGAATGTACTTGCGGATCAGCTCGAACAGCGGCTCAAGGTTCTGGGAATCGGGGAGGGCGGCGTCGGCGGGCTGGTCGAGCGAGGCACGCCCGGCCTTCGCCGCGCAGTAGCAGATCGGGAAGTCGAGCAGGTCGGCGTCCTCGTCGTCGATCAAGTCCAGGAACAGGGCGTAGACCTCGTCGACGACCTCGGAGATGCGCGAGTCCGCGCGGTCTACCTTGTTGATGACGAGGATGATCGGCAGCTTCTTGGCCAGCGCCTTTCGAAGGACGAACCGGGTTTGGGGCAGCGGGCCCTCGCTGGCGTCGACGAGCAGCAGCACGCCGTCGACCATCTCCAGCCCGCGCTCCACCTCGCCGCCGAAGTCCGCGTGGCCGGGGGTGTCGATGATGTTGATGGTGATGGTCTCGCCGTCTTCGTACGTGTGATCGACGGCCGTGTTCGTCGCCAGGATCGTGATGCCCTTCTCGCGCTCCAAATCCATGGAGTCCATCACGCGCGTCTCGACCTCCTGGTTGGCCCTGAAGGCCCCGGACTGCCAAAGCATGGCGTCGACGAGGGTGGTCTTGCCGTGGTCGACGTGGGCCACGATGGCGACATTACGAAGATCTGAACGAATCATTTTTGCCTTTGCTGATGGGAAAGCGCGTGGGCGCAAAGAGTGATTCTACCGTGTCGGCGAAAAGCCCCCATCTCGTCATCCTGCGCGCAGTCGCAGGATCTGAAAACCCAGGATGGGTTCAAGCCCGGAGATCCCGCGACTGCGCGCGGGATGACGATGGGGTAGCGGGATGCAAGGGGGAGTAGCAAGGTAACTCCCGCATAATCCAATACAGTGTCTTCCATGCGTTGGAACATCACCTGGAAAGAAACCACCGGCTCTACCAACCAAGATTTGCTCGACGCCGCGCGAACGGGTGTCGGCGAGGGCGAGGTCGTGGTGTCCGAGTACCAAAGCGGCGGACGCGGGCGTTTCGACCGTTCCTGGGTTGCTCCCCCCAAGGCGACGCTGGCCACCTCGCTGCTGCTCACCCCCAAGACCCCGATCAGACGCTGGCCCTGGCTTCCGCTGCTCACCGGCGTGGCCGTGGCCGATACCGTGGCCGAGCTAGGCCTGGCCCCCGAGCTGAAATGGCCCAATGACGTCATGCTGGGCGGGAAGAAGCTGTGCGGAATCTTGGTCGAGGTCGAGCATCTGGCCTCGGGCCCGGCGGCGGTCGTCGGCATTGGGCTGAACACCGCCATGACCTCCGACGAACTCCCCGTGCCGACCGCCACCTCGCTGGCCATCGCCGGTGCCAAGTTCGACGAACACGAGCTGGTCGATTCCATGCTCTCCCACCTGGGCGGCTACTACGAACAGTGGGTTTCGGGCGCGGACGTCCGCCCGGCGTACCTGAACCGCTGCGCGACCATCGGGCGCGAGGTGCGGGTGATCGTCACCGAGACCGAGAGCTACGAGGGCACCGCCGAAGGGATCGGGGAGAACGGCGAGCTGATCGTGCGCGTCGACGGGCATCCGATGACGTTCACGGCCGCGGATGTGCTGCACCTGCGGTGATGGTTCTCTTGCTCTATGCGCTTTAGCTATGGCAGAAACCGGCGCTGTACATCATCGATAGGGGCTCCTTCTCTATGGCCTCTTCATACTCTTTTCGTTCGCAAGTCCTGACCCCGCCAGCTGTGACGTTCCCTTCCTCGTCCACGCTTGGGACTCCCCCCTCGACATCGAGGTACGTATGGCTGTGATCGTGGGTTTCCTCGTAAAGCGCACCATCGGCGTAGTACTCGATCTTCAGATCCAGGCTCTCGCCCGGCTTCAGTTCTTCGAACTCACTGAGCGGATCATCAAAGAAATCCGGAACCTCCTCGAAGCAAGCTCCTATGTTGTAGCCCGCTACGCCAGGCCCTGGTTGCACCGCAGCATTTGGGTACCACACATATTCCTTGCCGCACTCATACGGGATTTCGCCCCACATCGTCGGCTTTTCGCCTTCCGGAATCAGCGACTTCGGGAACTGGCAGGTCATCAATAGGTGCACAGACTCGTCGCCTACGTCCGCCACCCAAGTCCCCTTCGATACGGTCTTGGGCTTGAAATGGGTGGTGTTTTCCTCCAACTCGTACACGGCAAGCGAAACCTCGCACTTCCACCCACCCTCAGTAGCGAACCGATACTGCTCCAGCTCCGGATCAGACCGGAACTTTTCCAAGAACATCCCCTGCTCGGCGTATTCGGGGTTCCACACGGGATCGAGCGTGGGCGTCGGGCTGGGTGTGGGCGTGGGCGTTGGCTGTTCGGCCACCTGGCTGGCCTCCAGTGTCGGCACGTTCGGTGTATCTAAGCGCACTATGTGGTTGGCGACCGCCAGCGACCCGACGGCCACCACGGCGGCGAGCACGGCCGTCGCTCCGACTACGAATGTTTTGCGCCTGCGGTGGGCATTCCTTACTTGTTCCATGACCTCTTCCTTTCCATGGGTTGGGTGGTCGTCGGCGAGCGCGTTCAAACCGCGCTTGAGCAGTTCCTCGTAGTCAGCCATTTGCCCCTCCTTCGGCAAGCTTTCGCAAAGACTTCAGCGCATGACGCACAAGCGAGCGGGCGTTCGCCTCCGTGGTGTTCATCACCTCGGCGATCTCGGCGTACTCGCGCTCCTCCAGATACCGCAGCGTGACGGCCGCGCGCTGGCGTGCCGGCAACTGGCGAACCAGCCGGGCGGCCATGTCGGCGTCGTCGACGCGGCTGGTTCCGTCGGCGACCGGCTCGGCAACCCCAACATCGGGGGCAGTGCGTTCGCGCCGCCACTTGCGCCACGCCGAGCGGTGGGCGTTCACGATGCAGCGGCGCACGTATAGGTTCTGGTTTCCCTGGATGCGATCCCAACGCCAACACACCTGGACAAGGGCCTGTTGTACGGCGTCGGCTGCGGAGTGGGGGTCTCCGGTGACCGCCGCGGCGAAGCGCTGGAGCGCGGCGAGGTTCGTGTCCGCCCAGTCCTCAAAACTGACGGTCTGCTCGACAACGGGCACCAGCCCTCCTAATGCGGTTGACACGTAGACGCTCACACCCCACCCACTCCGGGCGGCCAGGATATGTGCAACCCCAGGTCGGATTTTGGGAATCCGGACAATTGGGGACTTCGGGGAACTTGAGTTGGACGTCGGCCTGTCCCAAACCCCCATGTGGGAGGATTTACCCATGGGCCTACCCGAGAAGTACCTAGGTGACGGTGAGCACGAAGTCATCCACCTGCACACGCACGTGAAAGCGCTGTTCCTGCCGATTCTGATTTTCATCGTCGACGCGGTGGCGCTCGGCTGCCTGCTGGCCATCACGGCCGAGTCGTGGAAGCCCGCCGCCACCTATATCGAGGTGGGCCTGGCGCTGATCGTGTTCATCATCTGGGTGCTGTACCCCTTCCTGAAATGGGCGACGACTACCTACACCTTCACCAACCGGCGCATCATCACGCGCACGGGCATCATCACCAAGAAGGGCCACGACCTGCCGCTCTCGCGCATCAACAACGTCTCCTACGAGCGCGGCCTGACCGACCGGATGCTCGGCTGCGGAACATTGATCTTGACGACGGCCGCCGAAGCTCCCGTCGTGCTGCACGACATCCCCCACGTCGAGGAGGTACACGTGATGATGACCGAGCTGCTGTTCTCCGCCGAGGGCAAGGAAGACACGGTGATGGATTCGTGAGCGAAGCCGGATCTGCCCCCACATCTGAATCTTCATCTCGCCGCTCTTTCCTGGGCCAGGCCT
This sequence comes from Propionibacteriaceae bacterium, assembly GCA_031272825.1. Lineage (GTDB taxonomy): Bacteria > Actinomycetota > Actinomycetes > Propionibacteriales > Propionibacteriaceae > Propionicimonas. Next base: position 25,084 of record JAISTE010000157.1, read on the forward strand.
GGCGATTCGTGGCCGTCGGGGCTGTTTCGGCGGTCGTCGACTATGGGCTGCTGCTGGTGATTATGGCCGTCGGCGTGGATTACACCTTGTCAAAGGCGATTTCCTGGGTCTTCGGTACCCTGACCGCCTACGCGCTGAACCGCCGCTGGACCTTCCAGGCCGCGCCGTCGAAACGCCGCTTCGTCCTGTCGATGGCCCTGTATTGCACGACGTTCGCAGTCCAGGTCGGCATCTTCCACTTCCTCTACCCGTGGATTCTGGGCCAGTGGGACAACGTCTGGCTGGCCCAAACCGGCGGCTACGTGGTGGCCCAGGGCGTCGCGACGGTCATCAACTTCTTTGTGCAGCGGTTGGTGATTTTCCGGGACTAAGAGTTGATTCATAAGTATCCGAATTTGAGGTTGTAGAGGTAGGCGACGGCTCGTAGGGCGTGGTTGATAGCCTCATCGTGTCTGCGGCATTGGCGCAAGATTTGCCAGTCTTTTATCCGTGCAAGAACGTGTTCGATTCTGGCTCTGGTTTGGATATGTCTTCGCCTGGTTTTAGGTTCGGAGCGTGGTGGAGTGGTTATCGCGTCTGTAAAGGATCGGTAGCCGCCGTCGGTTTTGTAGATAGGCCCCTGGGGGACGGTGGCGCGGGCGACAATGATGTCGTTTCTGTTTCCGGGCCATGCCCTGCCTACGTACAAGATTCTCTTGTCGTGGGTGGAGATCACTTGGGCGTTTACCGACCGGCGATAATTCTTGGATTTCGCGCTAATCGCATGATCGTGGACTGGGATCAGGGTTCCGTCGAGCAGCAGGTGGGCGCGGCAGCGGGGCACTTGGTTTGGAAAGCAGCCCGCTATCAGCGGCAGGAGAGCGGCGATGGTGCGGTGTGCTGTGGGCTGTGAGGTGCCGAACAAGGCGGCTAAAGCACGTTCGGTCAGGTTGGTTCGTAAAGCTGTGAGCGTCAAGGCTACTCGCGCTTCCCAAGGCGGGAGTGTCGGCCTGCCTATGGTCCGCTGAGGTTGGTGATGGCTGAGATGTGGAGGATTTGCTTCCAGGGCATACCGGTGAGGGCAGCAATGTCGGCGGGGCCGAAATGGATTCTAAAACTAGCATGTTTTATTGCTTGGAATAGGCTCATAATGGTATGATGGCAAACATGACTATGGGTGTTCTGGAAGCTGCGTCGGGTGTTGAGCCTGTGCGCCGAACCCGGGGCAAGTCGAAGCAGCCTAACTGGACGCGTCCCGATGAGGTGGCGGTGATTCGGCTGGACGTGGACGTGTCAGCAGACCCCGCTATGCGGCGCAGGTTGGAGAGCCAGTTTCAGGCTGTTTATCAGTTGGAGCGGGCGTTGAAACGGATGGCCGCTAGCCGTTGCCGTGCCTACTGGGCCGCGTCAAGAGAACGCGAGACTAAGGGCACGAAGGCCGTTAGGGAACGGCTGGGGTTGAGCCGGGCAGGGTTCGAGAAGGCTGCCTATGAGATGGTGGAGCGTTCGGGTTGGTTGCGTCATCATGTGACGAAAGCTGTGGCCTGCCACACAGCAGACTATGTGTGGGAAGCGGCACGCCGAAACTTGTTCAACGACGCTACCGGTAAACGCATGGGCGTTCCTAAGCCTTGCCGCTGGTGGGATTTCACCAGGATTGTTGGTAGGGCTAGGTCTCATACGAAGGCGCGTGTGTGGGAATCGTGGAGGCTGGCAGGCACACTCCAAGGACATTTAGACGTCTACGGGGCCAGTTTGAGCATCCAGCAAGCCTCGCAGCTGCCTGCCGGGGCAAGCGCGTTTACCCAGCCTGGTAGCCTGCCAGCACGGCCCAAGCCTGATGCTGGTTGGGGTGGCCAGGGCGGCTGGTGGTCCTATGTAGGGCCGTTGCAGGTAGTATTCACTGGCCTACCGGCAGGTGATCTGATCCTGCCAGTAAGACTTGCGCAGGGCGCTGGGGCTTTCCCAAGGCTCGCGCATTTTCTTGCTGACCAGGATGCATGGCACAAGATTGATCTTGTGCGTGTTCAAGACCGTAAAGCGCCGGGCGGTTGGCGGTATCAAGCCCACCTGACCATCCTGGGTGCTGGATGGAACGCTGAATCGACTATCGAGCGCCGCAACCAGGCTGATAGCAGCCGTCTCGCCGGTGTGGATGCGAACGTGTCCAATGTTGCGGTCGTGTCTATGCCCGCCTCCACCTTGAAAAGCCTCGATAGCCAGCCTGGTTCGCTGAA
>JAISTE010000163.1 GCA_031272825.1 Propionibacteriaceae bacterium
GTCAGTCTGGCTTTCAGGCGATTGCCGATCTCGGTGAGCTCTTCTAAGCCAAGGAAGGACCACAGCACGTCAAAGAGTTCGCTTGGCCGACCTTCCAGCTTTCCGCCCATCTCGTCATAGCTCAGCACCGGGCGGTACAACTCCAGCGCGCTATTCCAGCCGAGTAACCCGACGTCCTCAGAGGATCTCGGCTTACCGGGAAGTTGAATCCAAGCCCGGCTCTCTTGCCAATCCTCGCAGTCGTCCTTCCAATTCCTGCCCACGCCCAAGGGGCCCAGGCCCTCGACCACGAACTGAACTTCAACCTTTGTCGGCTTCGGCTGGTGGATGTTCCGCCAGTTGTCCGACCAGACCTGCTTGTTCTTCTCGGCCCGGCTTGTCCTGCCGCGAAGCGCCATATCCAAGGCCTCAGTGAAGCTCGACTTTCCCGACCCGTTCCGTCCTGCCACGATCACTAGGCCGGGCCCGGCGGAAAACGAAAGCGTCCTGGTTTGGCCGATTCCGCGAAAACCCTGCACCGTGATCGACTTCAGATACGCGGGCAGCGGCTCATCGGACGTCGTATTTCCAGAGGCCCCATCAGACATCGCGTTGGTGAGGGCATCTTTCGCAGCCTCCGAAAGTGTGTCGTCATCAATCACCCGCTGCAACAGCCATTCGGTAGTTCTCTTCACGCCGGGAGTATTACGCGACGGCCGCAATTCAGATGCCGACGCCCAAGGTTCCTATAAATTGGCCGCAAGGAGGTGCGTGATGCTCCACAAGACCGTTCAGTTAGCTTCGGGTACCGTTCACTACTGGATCAATGAGCTGCGCAGTGAGCGTCGGACGTTGTTGTTCACGCACGGGCTGGCCGCCAACCACGAGATGTTCGAAAAGCAGGTTGAGTTCTTCGGCGCCGATTTCAACGTGATCACCTGGGATGTGCCGCTGCACGGGCTGTCTAGGCCCTATCGGGGCTTCTCGTACGCCGATTGTGCCCAGCGGATGAAGCAGATTCTCGACGCTGAGAGCGTGGGGAAGGTGGTGCTCGTCGGCATGTCCATGGGCGGCTATCCTTCGCAAGAATTTGCTTCTCGGTTTCCGCAGCTGGTGGATGGTTTCGTCGGGATCGATACCACGCCCTTCGGGCTGAGCTACTACTCGCGCGCGGACATCCGGATCCTCGAACGCGTCGGCGCTATGGCCAAGTGGTTCCCGGCGCAGACGCTGCGCAAGTCCATGGCCAACTCGGTGTCACGCACCGAGTACTCGCGCCAACTCATGTTCCGGATGCTGGCACCCCTCAGCAAAGCCGAGATTGTGGAACAGATGGACATCGCCTACGGCGAGTTCATCAAAGAGAACCACGACGTGGCCTTCAACTTCCCGGTACTGCTGCTGGTAGGCGAGCACGACAAGACGGGAAAGGTGAAGCACTACAACCAGCAGTGGGCGGCGAAAACCGGCTACCCACTCATTGTGATCGAAGGCGCGGCCCACCTATCGAACTGCGACAACCCGGAGGCGGTGAACCGCGCGATCGAAGGGTTTGTGCGGTCGCTGCCCGCGAAAACGTAATCCGCAGCGGCTTGGCGGTTTCTGCTCGGAATAATCCTTCGGATGGCGAAACCCCTAACACCGTGTTAGTATCTGCGCATGAATGAAGATACGAAGGTAGTGGCATCGCCCGAGGAGTTGGATTCCGGGCTCGTCGAGGTCGCGGCCGAGGTGCTTTCGCTGCTGTCCGATGCCACGCGTATCCGTATTGTGAAGGCGCTGCAGGGATGTGAGCTGACCGTCAACGAGCTTGCGAAACTGGTCGGGAAGCGCCCGGCGACAGTTTCCCAGCATCTGGCCAAGCTCAGGTGGGCGAAGGCCGTGCAGGCAAGGCATGACGGCAACCGCGTCTTCTACACGCTCGTCGACGAACACCTCCTGGCGCTGGTGAACCAAGCGCTCATGCAGGCCGAACACGTGCTGTCGGCTGCTCCCAGCCACCACAAGGAGGGATGATGAGCGAGCTGTTTTCCCGTATTGATAAGCGGGCGCTGGCACGGGTCGCGTTTGTGCTGACGGCTTTGGCGCTCATTCTGGCCGGGGTCACGGCGCCGTGGCCGAGTGTGCCGCTCGTTGCCGTAGCCGGGCTTGTTGTCGGATGTTGGCCGCTGGTCAAAGAGGCGGTCATGGAGATAGGGCATCGGCAGATGAGCATGGAGCTGTCCATGCTGGTCGCCATCGCGGCGGCGGCCATCGTGGGCCAGTGGGCTACCTCTCTGCTGGTAACCGCGTTCGCCCTCGCTGCGGAGATTCTCGAAGATCTGTCGATGGATCGGGGCCGCGACGCGCTGTCCGATCTGCTGGCCTTCTTGCCGAAGACGGCCCGGGTGCGTAGGGGCTCGGAGCTGGCGACGGTCGGATACGACGCCCTCGTCCCGGGCGATCTGGTGGTGGTCGGGCCGGGGGAGGCCGTGCCCGTCGACGGAATGGTGGAAAGTGGGAACTCAAGCGTTGACCAATCGCGCATTACCGGGGAATCCTTGCCTGTGGACGTCGAACCGGGGAGTTTTGTCTATGCCGGTTCGGTGAACCACGTGGGGCTGTTGGAGATCAGTGCCGAGCGAGTGGGGGAGGCGAGCAGCTTTGGCCAGATAGTTCAGGCGGTGCGCTCGGCGCAAGAGGTGGAATCTCCCACGCAGCGGCTGGGCGATCGGATCGCGGCCTGGCTGGTCGGATTCGCGCTGATAGCTGGGGCGGTCGATTACCTCCTAACCCGGGACGTGTCAGCCGCGCTGTCGGTGGTGATCGTGGCAGGTGCGTGCGGAATCGCCGCGGGCACGCCTTTGGCGGTGTTGGGAGCGCTTGGGCGGGCTGCCAGGGGCGGCGCATTCGTCAGAGGCGGCATTCAGCTTGAGAACTTGGCAACGGTCAACACAGTAATCTTCGACAAGACTGGGACGCTCACCGAAGGTCTGCTCGAAGTCGCGGAGATTTCCACTGCCGAGGGGTGGGATGAGGATGAGATTCTGCGCATTGCCGCTTCTGCGGAGTCGGGTTCGGAACACCCGATCGGCAAGGCCATCGCGCGTAAGGCGGCGGATGCCGGGCTCAGGCTTTACCAGGCCTCGCACTTCGACTACGAGGTTGGCAGCGGTGTCAGCGCGGCGGTGGACGGACACACTGTTTGGGTTGGTAAACCATCGTCCGCTCCCGAAATCGGCGAACAAGCAACGGTGAAGCCCGGTACCACAAGCGTCGAGCTGACGGTCGACGGCCAGTACGCCGGGACGCTCGTGTTGGCCGACGTGGTTCGTCCATCTGCCGCCGAAGCCGTGCAAGAGTTGAAGAGGATGGGCATGCGGGTGATTTTGCTGACCGGCGACACGGATGCCGCAGCCGCGGCTATCGGCGGGCAAGTGGGAATCCAAGACGTGCGCGCCCAGCTTCTCCCGGAGAATAAGTTAGCGCTCGTAAAGGCCGAGATCGCCGCTGGCCGCAAGGTGGCAATGGTCGGCGACGGTATCAATGACGCCCCTTCTTTGGCCGCTGCCTTCGTGGGCGTCGCGATGGGCTCTGGCACAGAGGTCGCCCGCAGGAGCGCCGATGTGGTACTCATCTCCTCGGATCTGAAAGACCTAGTCGCACTGTTCAGGTTGTCTAGGCGCATGCGCCGGATCGTGCTGGCGAATGTGGTCGGCACGATTGCGGTTGATCTTGCGGGAATGGGCCTGGCTGCGCTGGGGATAGTCGGGCCGGTGCTTGCCGCCGTCATCCACGTGGTGAGCGAAAGCGCGTTCATCTTGAACGCGGCGCGGCTGGTTCCGATTCGCGGGTTCGATCGTTCGGATGCGGATCAAGCAACCGGACAAGTGCCGGTCACAAGCTGAAAGGGCAAGCACATGAATCACTCTCACGAGGGAGCGGAAGGCCACTTTGGGCGTCGAGTCGACGCCCAAGCCCTGTTTTTGCGGCCGCCTCAGCTGAGCGCGCAGATAGAGGATGCGGGTTTCCGGCGTTCGGCGTTGGCGGTGAAAGGCCTCGTGCAGGTGCAGTTGTTTACCTGATTACCTCCTGCGAGCCAGGGCTATGCCGAGCGCCAGAGCCAGCGCACCAAGGGCTGCCAGCGGGGCCGAGTCCGCGCCGGTGTAGGGCAGGTCGGCTTCGGTTGGCTCGCCGGTGCCGCCCGTGGTCTCTTCGTCTTGCGTGCCTTCGGTTTGCTCCTGCGGCTCTTGACTGCCCTCGTCCTTCTCGGGGGCTTCTTCTTTCGGCTCTTCCACAACGGGTTCCGGCGCGTTTGCCTCCCACTTTGCCGTCAGCGTGATCTCGTCCACGGTGTCGTCCTGCGCGAGCGCACCGTACGAATCCGTGCTTGAGACCTGCTTTCCCGAGAGCGTCCAGCCCGCGAGCGTGTAGCCGTCCTTCGTAATGACGTCCGACGGCACCAGCCCGGCATCGTCCCAACGCACGCCTAGCTTGGGGTCGATCAGCGGCAGACCCGCGGCTGTCTTTCCGCCGTCGAGTACGTAGTTCACCCGGTAGGTGTTGGTCGACCACACCGCGTAGAGGGTTATCGCTCCCTCCCAATCGACGATGTCCCCGTCGGAAATGTCGACGGAACCGGTTGGGGTGGTTGACCAGCCAACAAAGGTTCGGCCCGGCCAAACAGGGGCAGAAGAACCCGACGGCAGCGCTTTCCCTTGTGAGCTCAGCGACGATCCGAACTCCAGCGAGCCGAGCTGCTTCACCGTTCCATCGGTTCCGCCGTTCGGATCGAGCGTTATGGCCGAATCGGTCTTGGGCGTCCACGCGGCCTGAATCTTGATGGACGTAACCGTGTCGTCGTCGCCGGTCAGCGGACCATACGAATCGGACGCCGACACCGATAGCGGGCTGGCGAGCGCCGCGGAATCGCGCTCAATCAGCTTCCAGCCCGAAAGCTCATACCCGTACTTGGTGAAGCTGCCGCTTGGCACCAGCCCGGTGTCCGTCCAGGCGACGGAAGCCAGCCCAGCAATGGCGGTGTCGGTGGTGCCCGCCACAGTTCCGCCCGCCAGGTCGTAATCGACCGAGTAGATCGCTTTCACCGTCCACTGGGCGCTGAGTGTCACCGTCATCACCGAATCGTCGACGGCCAGGGTCGCGTAATCCGTCGATGTAAAGACCGACACCTGGTCGGCGCTGGCCACGGCATCAGTACCGCGCTTGGTCAGCTTCCAACCCGCGAACGTGTAGCCCGTGCGGGTCGGATCCGTGGCGGGAACGAGCACGGACGCGTCCCAATCCAGACCCGACAAGGTGCTATAGGTAGACGGCGTCGCCCCGGAAAGCCCGTCGTAAGCAACTGAGTAACCCGTCTTGATCGCCCAGTGTGCGGTGAGGGTGATCGCCGCGCCCGGGTTCACCGTTATCTCCTGGTAGAGCCCGTTCGCATCTCCCGTGCCCGTTCCCACGGTCGCGGCGGAAATGATGGTGTCCGAAACCGTGCCAGAGGCGGGAGTGAGCCCGGCCGTCCAGCCGGTGAAGGTGTAGCCGGTGCGCGCGGGCGGATTGTAGATGCGAAT
>JAISTE010000024.1 GCA_031272825.1 Propionibacteriaceae bacterium
CGGGATTTTGGTTTCACCCTCAACATCGCTCGTTGTCGTCTACCCTTTTTCTATGTTGCGAGGTTCAGAGGACGAAATCCTGGCCCAGATCCAGGAACAGGTGAAAGAAGCCGAAGCCCAAGCACAGCGGGCCAAGGCGCTAAGCGAAGACATCGACAAGATGTCAGTATCCAAGCAATCCCAGGACGGCTCGGTTGAGCTCTCGGTTGACTCGTTGGGGCGGATCACGGAGCTTGAGTTGAGCCCGTCGGCGGCGAGAATCCCAATGTCGGAGCTCGCCAAGCTCATCTTGAAAACGGCCACGGAAGCCCGCATGGACGCCGGTACCCGCGTGATCGACATGATGGGCTCAGAGTTCGGCGAGGACTCCATGTGGATGGATCAGATGCGCAACACATATCTGCCGCCAGCCCCTCCCCCGCCGGACAGCCCAAGCTCGGGAGATTCCAGACTTGATCCCTTCTGGAAGCGCTAGCTGATGGCCGGGCAAGAGAACATCCACCTAGAGCCCGAATACCTGCTCTACGGCGCAGGCCTGGCCAAAACAGCCGCCGCAAACCTGCGCACGATCTCAGCAGCTGCCGACGTTGCGCTGGAAGGTAACCCGTTCGGGCTGCTGTGCTCTCCGCTGCTGTTGGCATATCACCTGCTCAAGCCGAAAACCGCAGATCTTTGCAATGCTGCCGCCGCCGAAATCGAGGAACAAGCCGACGGCCTGCAGGAAACCGGCCTGGCCTTCTACAACCTCGACGACGCGAACCGCACTTCCATCGAGGGGATGGGATCTGAACTGTGAGCGCCTACCGCGTGCCCTCGGCCTATCCCCGACCCGTGAAATTTCACGGCGGTCGAGCGCGCACCGTCCACAGCGAAACCGAAGATAGCGGCATCACAATCCAGGACGTCAAAAATTTCGTAGAGGGTTCGGGCCCCGTAGACGATCTTGTGAGCATCGGTATCGGGCTGGCGTCGGGCAGCTGGCTCGCCGTCGGTGCCGGATTGGTGAGCCTGGCGGGAAATGCTTGGTCGTTCCTCAAAGACCCGATCGCGGGGGTTGCTTCCTGGGTTGTCAGCTGGCTCCTCGAACACGTCTCTCCGCTGGACGATTGGTTCAACAAGTTCACGGGCGATCACGAGCGGGTCGCCGAAGCTTCCTACAACTGGCAGGTGATCGCCGCCTCGCTTGAGTTCGTCGCCAACGACCTGGAGGCCTCGCTCACTACGGCTTTGGCCGACCAGACCTCCGTCGCACTGGAAGCCTATAAGGCCTTCATCGCCGCCGAGGCGGAGGATTTGAAGAAGGTCGGGGAGGCTGCGGCCAATGTCGGTTCGGCCCTGCAGCTGGCCTCCCAGCTGGTGCAGTTCGTCCACAACACAGTTCGCGACGCCATCTCCGACGTCATTGGCAAGTTCGCCTCTGCCGCCGCATACGTGCTCTTCTTCCCGCCGGGCGCCCCGAAACTGCTGGCAGACGTCTACGACCTGGTCTGCAAATGGGTCACCAAAGTATCGAAGAACATCGAGGCGGCCATCCAATCGTTCCGCGCCCTGAACGAGCAGTTCGACAAGCTCTGCAAGTGCATCGAGGCACTCGCGGCCCTATTCAAGAAGCTCACCAAACCGTTCAAGACCCTCTCCGACAAGATCGATGATGCCGCCGAAAGCGCTGGCAAGAAGTTCGGAGAGTGGCTCACTGGTTCTGGTACCAGCAGCTTCGACTCCATGGGTTTTATGTCCGGAACACCCATGTATCCGGGCACCGGGAGCCCGGTCGTCGATCCTGACGCCGTAAAGACACCTTCAGACTGGCGTCCCCCGCAGGATCAAATGGTTCCCCCATACACGCAACCGGTAGCACCTGCCGTCGATCAAACCATACAAGTAGAGAAAATCGGCCCGAAGACGGCGTTCAACCATTCGGGGAACGAACCCAACACCATGTATGAGATAACCCGCAAGTACGACGCCGACACCACCTACACCACGAAGCTCTATACCGACGCCAACGGCGACGTTACTTTTATCGAAACCTCGTTCGGCGGCAACAACTACCGCAACCCGGATTTGGCGAGCGTCCACCCAAACACCACCTTCGTGGTCGAAGGGGCGGGCGAAAACATCACCTACATCTCTAACGAGGCAGGCCGCACGACTATCTCGCAGATCCCCGATTACGAACCGGCCCCCGGCCTTCGCTCCGAGAGCATCCAGGGCAAGGTGGGCGACCTCGGCGGGGATGGTTACGACGGCGGGCATCTAATGGCCAACCGCGTTGGGGCAGGCGGAGAGAGCCAGGGAACAGTTCCAATGTTGGCCGAGACCAACCGCAACTTCGCTGACCTGCCTGAACGGTACCGGGGCCAGTTCTACGAGATGGAGGAGTACTTCGTCGCCGAGCGAGCCAGGCGGCTGGCAATCGATCCGAATGCCGAGTTTCCGGTAGCCATAGAGGCAGTTTACGGGGCCGACAAGGTTGTGCCGCAGGGCTTCGAGCTGCGCTGGCTGGACGAAAACGGCGAAATCGAGATCATGGTTCTCGACAACACCCCATATGTGGATGCCAGGACGATGGTTCAGTCTGCAGGCGAGATTGTGGACGGCGCCAGCAGTGTTTCTTCGTTGAGTCTGGAAGATGTACGCGCCTTAGCGGAATCTCTCGGCGCCTCACCCATAAGCCCCGAGAGCGGGCAGACGCTCATCCAGCCCGACGGCGGAAGCGGGGGCAACTAATGTCTGAGCTTCTGATTCAGCCCGAGCGTCTCACCGAGCGTGAGGCGCTGCTCGGCTGCATCGACGCCCTATGGCGAGTCTTCCCAATCGACGCAGACTCCATCATCTGCCAATGCGCAGCCCTATCAAACGCCAGCTGGTCACGCACCTACGTCTACCTACCCGACGGCACAGGAACATCCATCACCGCCTCCCGCGAAGTCCACACCGCCTTCACCGAACTACGCAAAGCCATGTACCGCCCAGGACTAGGCACCTGGTGGTCAGCCACACTAACCGTCTGGGACTCAGGCCAAAACAACATCGAATACAACTACGACACCCCACCCGAATGGAACCCCGGCGGCATCTACTACGTCGACGACCTACACCACTACCCCATCAACCCAGAATTCCGCCCGCAATGGCTAAGAGAACGCCTCGCCCAAGGAGTCACAGACCTACGCGAACGCGGCCCAGAAGCCTACCCGCCCTGGCTAGCCGCCGAAGTACAGGCAGGCCGGAAGCCCGCCTGGCTGGAAATTGATCCTTGAACCCGCGCCTTTCAGTCCTCGAACTCTTGGAACGAGCTTTCCTTGAAGACCCACTTGCCGTCAGCGTCCTTCAGGCCCTGAAAGCCCCCTTGCTTCACCTGGGCGATTCTGCCGGTTGGCACAAGCGTTCCCATCCAGGCAAGCCGCACCTGGCCGTCGTCAGTTAGTTCCGACCAGTCCAGGCAAATCGGCACGTTTGAATGGGTCTGGCCTTTATCGTCGACGCAGTACGGGATCGGCTCCACAAAGTCCGACGGTTCGCAGTCGGTATTAGTACCAACGGGGTTGCCGTCCACATCCAGCTGCCGGTCGGGCGCCCCTTCATTCCCGACGACGTCGTCGCTCATGCAAAACGGGCGGCCAGGCTCGGCAAGCGAGACAACGTAGTCGAGGAGGGTACGCGACGAATAGCCGCGCCGACCCTCGAAGCTCACCTCCAAGAAGGATGGAACCGTCAGCTCGCTGCCCTTCTCCAAGTCATAGACAAGAGGGGGGTCGGAAATAAATTCGTAGGTCGGGTTCCCATATGCGACGACGAAGCGGTTGGCAATGCAGGTGAGCGAATAGGCATAACGATGCTTCAGCGCCTTTTGCACCTCGCCGTCCAGGCCCAAGATGTCCACGCTGTCACCTTTCGTAGCGACCGCGCGCGTCGGCCTGCCGTTGTCCGCACAGTATGCGTAGTTCAAATACTGCTTTGCCGACACCTTGCCGGTGGATGAGATGAAACCGTACCGCTCCCTCAACGTCTCCCACGAGTTGCTGGAGCGTTGCGTCAGCAGCCACAGCATCGGGCTTGAGTCAGTCAAAGCGAGATCGCCGCCCCCTTCCGAGGGGCCAGCAGAACCCTGAGCTACCTTCGCCGAACCAACCCCCACATAGCCGGCATCGCCGATCAGTTTTTGGCCTTCGTCGGTTTGCAGCCAAGCGACGATCCGGCGTGCGGGTGATCCTTCCGGCTC
>JAISTE010000149.1 GCA_031272825.1 Propionibacteriaceae bacterium
GTCGAGGCCGACCGTGATGGCCTCCATTTCGCGGACCGACATGCCGCCGTAGGTGAGGAAGCCCTCGTACATCGGCACCCAGGCGCGCATCTGTTCGTAGAGGGTCCGGTCGTTCGTGACGATCCCGCCGCCGCGGCCGAAGCCGAGCTTGCGGGCTGAGAAGTAGACGATGTCTACCAGATCGGCCATCGCCCGCACGATCTGGGCGATGGAGAGCTCGCGGCATTCACGTTCGCGGGTCTTAATGAAGTGCAGGTTGTCGGCCAGCAAGGACGCGTCGAGTACCCGCAGCACCCCGTGCCGGTGGGTCACCTCGGAGACCTGGCGGAGGTTGTCGAGCGAGAACGGTTGCCCGCCGATCAGGTTCGTACCGGCCTCCATGCGCACGAAGGCGATCTTCTCCGGCGTCTTATCGACGATGAACTTATCCAGCGCCGGAACGTCGATATTGCCCTTGAATGGGTTTTGGGAACTGACCTCCAGCCCCTCCTTCGAAATCAGCTCGACGACCGTGCCCCCGTCGGCCACGATGTGCGCTTTCGTGGTGGTGAAGTGGTAGTTCATCGGCACGAAAGTGCCGGGCTTCACGTACGTCTTGCTGAGGATGTTCTCGGCGGCCCGGCCCTGGTGGGCGGGCAGGAAGTACTTGAGGCCGAAGAAGTCCTGGAGCTTGGCGTGCAGCCGTTCAAAGGTGGCCGAGCCGGCGTAGGCGTCGTCGGCGAGCAGCATCGCCGCCTGTTGACGGTCGCTCATCGCGTTCACACCGGAATCGGTGAGCATGTCCAAGAAGACGTCCTTGTTGCGCAGCAGGAAGGAGTTAAACCCGGCTTCCTCGATCGCGCACACCCGCTCCTCAATGGGGAGCAGGGTCAGCTTCTGAATAATGCGCACCTTGTGCATCTCCAGCGGGTAGGTCTCGCCGGAGAAATACTTTACTTTCGACACTTCTCACTCCTTGGTCACTGCATCGTGTAAGGGTGCCAATGCTAGCTCACGGCACCGTGAGGTTCGGAAGATCCTCGATTCTTTGGATAAGGGCGAGCGTCTCGTCGTCGAAGGTGTAGTCAGGGTTGGTTTCGTGGATGATCCGCAGCTGCCGGTTCATGTAGGCCAACATGCCCTTGGCTCGCTTGGTGATGTAGTTGATGTTGTTGGCCCTGTGGGCGCGCTCGGTCTTATCCCGGGCGTTCAGCAGCAGCCGCTGGGCCTGCTCGAGCTCTCGGATCACCTGGTAGAGGCGGCGCTCGTAGCGGCCCAGCACTGTCCATTCGGTTGCCTCTTCGTCGGTGTGGTTCTCCCCGGCGTTTTCCAGCCACTGGGCCCGGCTCTGCCCGGGCTGCTTAATGGGGAGGTATCCAGCCAGCCATTCGACGGCCTCGTCGCCGCTCATCTCGAAGTTGCCGGGCAGCACCTCGACTTTCCGCAATGATGGATTAAAGACCAATTCGCCCGGCGGAATCTCCAGCGCTTCGGCCAAGACGAGTACCTCGGCGAGCGCGACGGAGCGCTGCCCGTTCTCGATTTGGTTGATGGTGGGGCGGGCGATCGGGTGGCCGATGCGCGTCAGCCGCTCGGAGAGCTGTTGTTCAGATATCGACAACCGATTGCGAGCCCTGCGCACATTGCCGCCAATCTGCGAGGAGATGCGTTCCGCCCAAGTCTCAGACTTAGGGGTTCGAGTACGCTGATGTGGACTCATATAGCAAAGCATACACAATGTTGCACTACTTTGATGCAAAAGCTATAGTTAACACATCGAGCGATATCAACACGATGTTGATGGGAAATCGAGCAAAGGAGAATAACAATGGTAGATGGCCAGATTGAGCGGCTGTGGACGCCGCAGGAGGTCGCTGACTACCTGGGAATCCCGCTTGCCACCCTTTATCGGTGGCGTTCGATGGGATCCCCGGCACCCGAAGGCATTCGCCTCGGCCGGCACCTTCGTTTCGACCCGGCAACCGTTCGCGAGTGGGCCGCTTCAAGGTCGGACTCACGCCGCGAGGGGTAGTTTAGTACGGGCGGCCCTCCCCCCACTCCGCGGTCGCCCTACTCTAAAACCCCCTCACTAGTTTTCGTTGATGCGTAATCGCACAACAACCGCAAGTGTCACGTCGCCAGGGAGCCACGCGGTCAGAATCTTTCAGTAAAAACCAACACCTCGCGGCAGGCACTAGACTTCTCCCGTCCCAAACTCGAAGGATGTTCAGTGGCCAAAGTTCCTAGATTCATCGCCGTCCTCCTCGGACTTTTGTTGGTTTCTTCCGGATGTACGGCGACGGCCCCAACCCAGGAATCTCCGACCCTCACTGTCGGTGCGACGCTGGAACCCCCCACCCTCAACCCCTTCGAGAACACCGCCGCCTCCATCGCTCAGGTACTGCTCTACAACGTCTACGAGACGCTGGCCAAGGTCGATTCCAACGGCGAGCTTCAGCCGCTGCTGGCCAAGTCCTGGGATGTGTCCGACGACCGCACCCAGTACACCTTCCACCTCGACGAAAACGCCAAATTCCCCTCCGGCAAGGCCGTGGATGCCGACGCCATCGTCGCCAACGTCGATCGCCTCCTATCCGACGACAAACTATCCGGAACCCTGAAAACCCAGTTGGCCGTCATAGATTCGGCGAAGAGGATCGACGACACCACGGTCGAGATCAAGCTGAAGACACCTTCGGTGATGTGGCTCTACGACATGACGTCGCAGCTGGGCATGATCATCGACCCGAGTGCGAGCGTCGATCTGAGCAAGGAATCCGCAGGATCCGGGCCCTACAAGGTGAAGCAATACAACAAGGACAAGACCATCATCTTGGAGCGCAACCAGGGCTACTGGGGGAGCGCGCCGAAGTTCGACGAGGTCGTCTTCCGCTACTTCGACGATCCCAACGCCATGAACACGGCGATGCTGGCAGGTGATCTGGACGTCATCTCCAACCTCCAGGCCCCCGACGCCCTCGCCCAGTTCCAATCCGACCCGCAGTTCTCCACCATCGTTGGTACGACCAATGGCGAGGTGGTGCTCGGGCTCAACCACGACAACAAGGCCTTGGCAAAGAAGGAAGTGCGCGAGGCCCTGACCATGGCCATCGACCGCAAGGCGCTCATGGACACGGTGTGGAACGGCCAAGGCACGCTCATCGGCACGATGACCGTCCCCACCGACCCGTGGTACGAAGATCTCGCAAATCACACCCCATACGATCCCGACAAGGCAAAAGAGTTGCTCGCCAAGGCGGGGGAGAGCGATCTGAAGCTGCGCTTTCGCGTGCCCGTCGTTCCCTATGCGGTGAAATCAGCCCAGTTCGTCGCCTCTAGCCTGCGCGACATCGGGGTAGACGCCGAGGTCGAGGAGCTGGAATTCAGCCGCTGGATCACGGAGGTGCTCACCGACGGAAACTACGACATGACGGTCGTAAGCCACGTCGAAGCGCGCGACTTCGGCAAGTTCGCCGACAAGGATTACTACTGGCACTACGCCGATCCGGCATTCGTGAAGCTCTACAAGGAGGCCGACCAATCGGCTCCCGACCAGGCAACCGAAAAGTTCAAGGAAGCCGCCCGGCTGCTCGCCGACGACTACGCTGCCATCTGGCTTTGGGCGCTGCCCAACCTGGTCGTCACCAAGGCGGACATTCACGGCGTGAGCCCGAACATGGCTACGCTTAGTTTCGATATAACCGGAATCGAACGAAGCTGAGCTGATGGCGAGAGTGTGCAAACGCATAGCGGTGTTTGCCATAAGCTGGCTCGGAGCCTCCGTCCTCGTCTTCTTCACCATCAACGCGCTTCCCGGGAACGTCGCCGAGGCGATCCTCGGAACCGACGCCACCCCCGAGCGCGTCGCCGAGCTTTCAGCCGAACTCGGCTTGGATCGTCCCATCTGGGTCAGGTATCTCGAATGGCTAGGGGGAGTGCTGCACGGCGACCTAGGAACGACGCCGCTGGGCCACTACCAGGTGAGCGAGCTGCTGTTCCCCAAGTTGGGCGTCTCCCTGTGGCTGGTCGGGCTCGGAATGCTGCTGGCCCTAGTGATCGCCCTGCCTGCCGGCATGTTTGCCGCCCTACGCCGGCGCCGCGCATCCGGTGTGGCGGTATCTGCCCTTGCCGAGGTAGGAATGGCAATCCCGGTGTTCTGGGGCGGAATCATGTTAGTACTGGTCTTCGCCGTCTGGCTGCGCTGGCTCCCGGCCAACGGCTACGTGCCGATCACTACGAATCCCGCTAGTTGGGCGTCGCACCTGGTGCTGCCGGTACTCACCCTGGGGCTGGTGCAGGCGGCGGTGCTGATCCGCTATGTGCGCTCGGCGTTCATTGAGGTGCTGCACGAGGACTATTTCCGAACCGCTCGCTCGATCGGATGGACTCAGTTTCGCGCGCTCATCCGCCACGGGCTGCGCAACGCCGCCGTATCGCTGTCCACCGTAGCCGGGCTGCAATTCGCCTCGGCGATCGTGGGGGCCATCGTCGTTGAGCAGGTGTTCACGCTGCCGGGCGTTGGTTCGCTGCTGCTCTCGGCCGTCAGCACCCGCGACCTGGTGGTGGTACAAGGGGTGGTGATGTTCCTGGTCGCGGCGGTGCTGGTGATCAACGCGCTCGTCGACATTTCTTATGTTCTGTTCGATCCGCGGCAAAGGAGCCGCGCATGAGGAGATTCCAACTCTGGGCAGGCACCGCGCTCGTCGGGCTGGTGGTGCTGGCCGCGCTGCTCTCCTTGGTTTGGACACCGTACGACCCGGTACAGGTGGTTCCCGCCGACCGGCTGCTCGGCCCGTCGCTTGCCCACCCGCTCGGGACGGACGGGTTCGGCATCGATATCCTTTCGCGGCTGTTGGTGGGTGCGCGCTCGGCGCTGTTGGTGGGCGTCGTCTCCGTTGGGCTGGCCGCTGTTGTTGGGGTACCGCTCGGAGTGCTGGCCGGGATGCGCGGGGGCTGGGTATCTGAGCTTGTCATGCGCATATCGGACATCGTCTTTGCCTTCCCGGCGCTGCTGCTGGCCATCTTGTTGGCCGCGGTCTACGGAGGTTCGACGGCAACCGCCATGGTCGCCATCGGCATCTCCACGATCCCGGCTTTCGCGCGCACTTCAAGGGCCGGAACCCTGGAGGTGATGGCCGAGGACTACGTGCTGGCCGCCCGCGCATCCGGAACCTCGGCCCCCACCACGGCCATCCGGCACGTGCTTCCGAACATCGTCCAGTTCATCGGGGTGCAGGCGTCGGTGGGTTTCGCAACGGCGGTGCTGGCCGAGGCAGCCCTGTCGTATCTGGGCCTGGGAACCCCGCGGGCCGTGCCCACCTGGGGCGGAATGCTGCGCGACTCCCAAGACACGCTGTTCACCGCACCGCTTCAAGCCCTGTGGCCGGGCCTGGCCATCGCCTGCGCGGTGCTCGGCTTCAACCTGCTCGGCGACGGACTGCGCGACGCCCTCGATCCCAGGCTGCGGGAGGCGAAATGAGTCTTTCCGTGCGCGATCTTTCCGTTGCCTTCGGCAGGCGCGCCCCGGCAGTCGAATCGGTGGGCTTCGAGCTGGCCGACGGCGAGCGCCTGGGCGTGATCGGGGAATCGGGCTCCGGAAAATCCGTGACGTCCTTGGCCCTCATGGGCCTGCTGCCCGAGTACGCCCGGGTAACGGGTTCAGTTTCGCTCGACGGGCAAGAACTCTTGGGCTTGGGGGATCGCGAGCTGTCGAAGCTGCGCGGCGAGAAGATGTCGATGGTCTTCCAAGAGCCGATGACCGCACTAGACCCGACCATGCGCGTCGGCAGGCAGATCGCCGAGGCTTACCGGCTGCACCACCCGCGCTCCGGGGCTGCCGCCCGCGAACAGGTAGAAACCGTGCTGGACAAGGTCGGATTTACGGATGCTCGGCGCGTATCCCTGTCCTACCCGCATGAGCTCTCCGGCGGCCAGCGCCAGCGGGTACTGCTGGCCATGGCCGTGGTCAACAAGCCCGGGCTGATCATCTTCGACGAACCCACCACCGCCCTCGACGTCCTGGTTCAGGCCGAGGTGCTTCAGCTCATCGACGCCACGCTCACCGCCACCGGAGCCTCCGCGCTGTTCATCTCCCACAACATCGCCGTGGTCTCGCAGGTGTGCACCCGTGCGGTGGTCATGCGCGGCGGAAGGATCGTCGAAGACGGGCCGATCGCCGAGCTTTTCGAGCATCCGAAACACCCCTATACCCGCGCATTGGTCGAGGCGGCCGCCCATGAGTGAGCTGTACCAGGTAAAAGCCCTAACCCGCAGCTTCGGCAAAGTGGAGGCGCTAAAGGGCGTGGACTTGGCCGTCGGCAAGGGGGAGCGGCTGGGAATCGTCGGCGGATCCGGCTCTGGGAAGACCACGCTCATTCGGTTGTTGGCCGCGCTGGACGTCCCAACTGGCGGAACTATCGTGTTCGACGGCGAGCCGATCCGCGCAGGCAAACCGCCCAAAGGCTTCCGCTCCCGGGTGCAGGTCGTCTTCCAAGACCCGCGCTCCTCGCTCGATCCGCGCATGAAGATCAAAGACATCGTGGGCGAGCCGCTGCGCTCCCAACACCGCCGCGACCCTAAGCGGGTGGAACAAGTGCTGGCAGACGTTGGGCTGGAGCCGGACGTCCTGGAGCGCTACCCGCACGAGTTTTCCGGAGGGCAGCGCCAGCGCATCGCCATCGCCCGGGCCCTCGCTCCCGAGCCCGAGGTTCTGATAGCCGACGAACCGGTCTCGGCCTTGGACGTCCTGGTCAGAGATCAGATCATCGAGCTTCTGGGTTCCCTGACCAAGGCCCGGGGTTTGACGCTGCTGTTGGTCAGCCACGATCTGGCCGTCGTCCGTCGGCTGTGCGATTCGGTGCTGATTATGAACGAGGGCGGAATCGCAGAGAGCGGCCCGATGGCCCAGGTGATGAACCACCCGCGCGAGGACTACACGCGCAGGCTGCTGGCGGCGGTTCCGAGGCTGAAGTTCGGGCCCAGCTAGCGGTTCAGGCCGCAGCGGGCCGCTTGCGCACGCCGAAGAGCAAGAACCGCAGCACCGGGACTTTCTTGAGCAGCACCGAGGCCAGGGCCGTCAGCGGGAAGGCGATCAGCGGCAGGGCGACGTAGTTCACCCACATCGGCCACGGGCCGTACGTCACCAGCGGGTAGGCGGTGAGCAGCATGATCGGGTAGTGCAGGATGTAGACCTCGAAGGAATAGTTTCTCAGCCACGTCCAGGCTCGGCCCGTGCCGTCCATGTGGGTCTGCGCCCAGCCCAGCAGGCACAGGATTACCGCCCACAAGTAGGCGTTCACAAGCGCGGATTCTAAGAATGACGGCACGGTGTACTGCTGCCCGTAGAAGACAATGACCGTAGCCACGCAGAAAATGAGTGCGGCGGCGGAGGTGTACTTTGACGTCGCCTTGAGCTTGGCCAGCGCTTCCTCGTGGGAGAAGAAGTAGTAACCGAGCAAGAAGGTGAACCAATAGATGCCGTTGCGGAAGGCCACCACGTAGGGAGTATTGAGTATCATCGACGAACCCCACACCGGCAGCACCAATCCGACGAGCACAGCCAACCCCCAGCGGCCGCTCACCACACGCCCGGCCCAGGCCCAGATGCGATCGCCGCGGTCGATGACCCGCAGGAGCACCAAGATGAGCGAGGCCGCGAAGAGTTCAAGCAAGAACCACAGCACGCCCACGTTCATGATGTAGCAAAGGTAGTAGACAACCCCACGCACGAGCGGATCGTGGATATGGGCGACAAACACGAAGACGTTCATGCTCAGGTCGGTGATCCAGCCGTTGATCCAGCCCAGGATGAGGGCCCCGGCGGAGAAGGGCACCAGCAGCTTCACGCAGCGTTCTTTGAGAAACTGGCCGTTTGTGCGGCGGCTGAGCGAGTAGCGGGCGGAAATGCCGGCCACCAGGAACAATAGCGGCATGATCCACGGATAGATCGCATACTCGACGACGTCCAACGGCAGGTACCCCAAGCCCGGTTTGAGGTTGGTGACGTCCCCCGTTGCGTTGAATAGATAGAAGACGTGGAAGACCAGCACCGCCGCGATAGCGAAGGAGCGGATGTTGTCTAGGTAGTGTTTGCGCATTCTGGGTTCCCCTCTGTGTCTGGGCTACTCGGGCCGTCCGCGGACTTCGTCCGGGGTGGTGTCGTCTTCGGTTTCTTCGCTCAGGGCTCCCTCGGAGAGAACCTTCTGGAAAAGCTGGGCGAAGAGGGAGGGCTTGGCGATGGCGAGCCCTTGCTTGACGTCTCCAAGCAGAAGCAGCGTGTCGCCGGGCTCAAACCCGAAGATGTCCCGCGCCTCCTTGGGAATGACGATCTGCCCCTTCTCGCCCATGCGTGCCGTCCAAGCGAACTTACCCTCCGGCTTAGCCATGATTCCTCCAAGTTGTAGAAGTTATACAAATCATACCTTGCCTACTTTGGGCGCGCAGGAGTTTTGGGGAAAACGGTGGTTGGGTGGCCTGTTTTAGGTTTCTGCCTGTCGAAGCGAGCTGTGGTCGTCGGTTAGCTGACTACCTCACACAGCTTCTCCCAGATCTTCACCATGGCCAGGGTGTCTAGCTTGCAGTATTCGAGGAGCTGCCTGCGGATCGCGGCTATCTCATCTGGGGTGCGGTTTGGCAGACCGGCGTAGGCGTTCATGGCCTCGGTTCCGTTGCGGACGCCTTCCAGGGCGTTGTAGTCGAGCTCTGGGTCGCCTGGGAACAGCGCTGGGAGGACGGCCTTGATTGAGTATGAGCCGTGCATCTCCTTGGTCTGGTAGTCGCCGTTCTTGAACGGCACCATGAGATCGCGCACGTTGGCGCGGATGACGAGCAGGTGGCGGGCCAGGTCGGGAAAGCTTTCAGCCAGCCCTTTCAGCACGCGCTTTTCGAAGCTCATGTTGTATGCCATCACGCACGCGTTCGCCGGGATGTCCGCGCAGATTCGTTCGGCCAGCGCACGGCGAGGATCGCTTCCTGCCTCAGCCAGAAATTCCATGTGCTGCAAGGGGGCGTCTTCGCGTTCTATGTAGTGAAGTGAGTATTGAGAGGGGATCTGCTGGTACGGCTTGGCACCGTCAAACTGCGGGATGGCCGGGTTGAACGTCTCGAAATCCAGGAAGTACAGCGGGTACGACAAGGTGTCCAGGAAGGCCCGGATAGCGTCGGCGTCGATGTGCGGCGCAGTGTCGTTCAGCTCGGCGAGTGCCTGACGTTCTTGCTTCGCGTTGAGCTTGCCGCTGGTGAGGGCATCCTCCAAGGTGATGATGCCCATTCCCATGAGGTCGCAGCCCTTCTTCGCCCCAATGCCGTCCAAGTCAAAGACGTTCGGCTTTGGAACTAAGGCCCAGCAGTGGGCGCGGTAGACGCACTCGTACGGCTCGAAGCAGCGCAGCCCAATCTTGCACTGCGGCTCATCGGCTTGAGCGGCGGTCTCCTTTAGCATCGAGATAGATAACCCAACCTGCTCTTGCAGCGCGCGCACCTCGCGGCTGAGGTCTTTCACCGTGAATAGACGGTGCAGGTCAAGATCGCCGCGGCGCACGTATTGCTTGTCCAGGTGCATGAGCGAGGCGCTGATCACCTTCAACCCGCAGTGCTCAACCACCCAGCACTGGTAGGCCAGGTCACGCAAGTGGGCCCCGGACGGAGCTGACGATTTCACCTCGACGATGTGCACCCCGTCGTCGCCGACCCTCAAGATGTCCACCCGGCAAAAGCTGCCGAGATAGGCAAACGAGGCCTCGGCGATCACCGGGGTGGCGGCGTCGATCAGCCGCTTAGTTTGAGCGGTCATCGTGCCGAAATCGTCAGGATCGAACGGGACTTCAACGTAGCCGCCGAAGTAACCGCGGGCCAGTTCCCCGACAAGGTTGCCGGTGATCGCTGCGACCTCGTTGTTCTGGGGCGCGGCGAGCTCGGGATGGTGGTCGTACAACCACAGCATCTTCGGGCACTGGATGCCGCGCGTGTACTTCGACTTCGTCAACATGATTCCTCCGAGCTTACTTGGACGGGGCAATCGCGAAACCGACCGGCACTCGGCTTTCGGTTTTGGCGCGCAAAGCGGCCAGATCCAGGTCGGCGAGGGCAGCCTCGACGTCCGCGTTGGCAAGGCACTTCCCGGAGGTTCGACGGGACTGCTTGAGCGCGGCCCGTTCGAAAACCTTGCGGGAGATGCGCCCGTTGGAGAAGTGTGCGCCTCGCTTGATCTCGGCGAAATACCCTAAGAGGGCCTGCGCCGCTTTTGGTGAGACGGTGTAGCCCTTTTCGGCAGCCAACACTCTGAATACTTCGAGCAGCTCGCCTGTGTTGTAGTCGGGAAAGTCGATGTAGAACGCAACTCGGTCGCGCAGGCCGGGGTTGACGTCGAGCATCCGATCCATCTCGGCGGGGTATCCGGCCATGATGCAAACCAGCTTGTCGCGCTTGTCTTCCATCGCCTTGACCAGGGTGTCTATGGCCTCGGGGCCGAAATCGCGCCTGCCGGGCTGCCCTTGCGCACTCATGCCGAGATCTTGGTCGTAGAGCCCTAAGGAGTACGCCTCGTCAATGAACAGCACGCCGCCAAGCGCGCGGTTCAGCACTTCAGAGGTCTTCTGTGCGGTATGCCCAATGTACTGCCCTACCAGCCCGCTTCGGTCGGTTTCGACGAATTGCGGAGAGGAAGTGACACCACAGGCCGCGAAAACTTCGGCGATGATCCGGGCCACGGTCGTCTTTCCAGTTCCCGGGTTGCCTCGGAACACCATATGCAGGCAGGGCAGGTTCTCGCGGCCGCGTTGCTGGACGAAATCAACGATCTCACGCACCTGCTGTTTCACCGGCTCTAACCCGATCAGCGCATCAAGCTTGGTGAGGGCTTGCTCCTTGGAGGGTGCTGCTTGTTCGGCACTGCCCCGCGAGCGCTCTCTACGGGCGTTCGGATTGATGCGCCGGGCGTCGATCTGAGGGCCGTGGCGCATTCCCCACGGCCCGCTGGGCTCACAGAGCTGCTCCAAGGCTTTGAGGTCATCGGGGCGCTCAATACTCGGAACCAGGCTTTCCAGCGCGACCGAGCAGTTGAAGAATGCCTCCAGGTCTGCAGTGAGCTGCTCGACGACCGACGGCTCGTCTTTGTCTTTCCGCTTCTTGGAGCGGGAAGTGCCGATCAAACCACGCCCAAATTTCATGGCGAACGGAAGTATGTAGGAACCGTCTTCGCTGAGTACGCGTCGCGGGGAAATGGAATTTCCCACGCTTTGGAGCATCCGTAACCCAGCGGCCACGGCATCCCAATCCGGTTCTGAGGCGAACCGCAGTTCGCCGGTGTAGCAATTCTCAAATGCCTCGAACATTGTTTGTCCCCCTATCATGCGGCTTATTGACGCATGTCTTCCTTTTAGACATATGTAATCATGTCTGACGGTATGGGGAGTTTTCTCCGCACCTTCGGGATAGGCTTTAGCCATGGCCGTCGAATCGAAGAAGATCCTTCCCCTGCTCGTGCTGGACGTGCTGCGCGTAAATACTGACGCGGAACATCGGCTCACCCAAAGACAAATCTCCGATGTGCTGGAACGGGAGCACGGCGTCACCCCGGATCGCAAAACTCTCAAGGCCGCTTTGATTTCCCTGATCGACGCGGGCTACGACCTCCGCTATACGGGAGCCGAGCGCGTCGGGCCCGGAGGCGAGCCGGAGGTTTTGGCAACCGATTGGTTTCTTTCCCCCGAGTTCTCCGATACCGAGCTGCGGCTCATCATCGACTCGCTGTTGTTCTCTCAGCACATTTCGGCCAGGCAGCGCTCTGCGGTGATCGACAAGTTGGCCGGGCTCACCAGCAAGCATTTCCACAGCCGCTTGACGCGGGTAAAGGCACTCGCCGCCGCACCCAAAAACCCTAATGAGAACCTGCTTGGTACCGTCGAACTCATAAACGAAGCCATTGTGAAGAAGCGGCAAGTGCGGTTCCAATACGCCTACTTGGGCGTTGACAAGAAGCCGCATCTGAAGGTTTACGAGGATTCGGGTGAGCCTTGGACGTACACGGTAAACCCGTACGAGCTGGTAGCCGCCGACAGCCACTACTACCTGATCTGCAACCTCGACCGCAAGGAAGACCTGGGGCACT
>JAISTE010000108.1 GCA_031272825.1 Propionibacteriaceae bacterium
GTCGCCACCTTGATACCAGACTTGCGCTGCGCCTCGTTCAACTCAGCAACAAACTCATCATCAGCCTTCGGATACCGATGCCAAAAATGGAACTCCTCATTCGGAGATAACTCCACACAATCAAACCCCAGCTCGGCCGCCTTATACAGCGAGCCCACCGTACCCAAGGTTGGGTAATACATATTCGGATCCAACGCAAACCTCATCATTTTCCTTTCATAGGTTTGAAATTTCCACAGGTACCCCTGTGGCAAGGGATTTTGTGGCGCAGTCGGCGATCAGTTGCGCCTGCAAACCGTCCCTGAGCGACGCCGACGGGGGCCGGCCAGACAACACCGCGTCGACGAATTCGTCAAGCGCCCGGCCGAATGTGCCGATGAGTCGCGGCAGCCACTCGGCGTGCAAGCCGGGTGCGCAAACGGTTCCAGGCCCGTAGCGGTTCACCCAGCCGGTGCGCTGCCGGGATGCTTCCAGCATGGCCTTCGTGCCGTTGAGCTCTACGCGCTCGTCGTAGCCGTAGGCCGAGGAGCGCACGGCCTCAATGGTGGCGATGGCCCCGCTTGCCAGCTTCAGCACCGTCACCGACGTGTCTACATCGTCTATCTCAGCCACCCTTGGGTCGGTGAAGGCTGAGCCATACGCGAATACCGAAACCGGCTCGCCTATCAGCCAGCGCACGAGGTCGAAGTAGTGCACGTTCTGATCGCGCTCCTGCCCGCCCGAGACTGCTAGGTATTCGAGTGCCGGCAGCGACGGCCCGCGGGCCACAAATTGCGCGGTCTGCACCGCGCCCACCTCGCCCGCTTGCACCGCGCGGAAAAGCTCCGAATACGACGAATCGAATCGGCGGCAGAAATCGATCATCACTGGGACGTCGGCCTCCTCGGCCGCCTCAACGGCGGCCAGCGCGGTGGCGTAGTCCAGATCGATGGGCTTTTCGCAGAACACCGCCTTGCCTGCCCGCGCGGCCTGGATCAGCAGCTCCGCGTGGGTGTTGGTTGAAGTGGCGATCAGCACCGCGTCGATGCTCGGGCCGACGAGCACCGCCTCAATGTCCATCGCCTCAGCGCCGAACTCCGCGGCCAGCCCCTCGGCCCGGGCGAAATCCACATCGTAGACCGCCCGGAAATCCACCTGCGGGTGCTTGGCCAGGTTGGCGGCGTGCACGCGGCCGATGAACCCGGCCCCGAGCAGCGCCACGGAGAGCTTACGCATCGTAGGTCACCGGCCCTGAAACCTCAGGCACAGCTTCCCAAGCGCGGGATGACGCAGAGCGCACGATGGCGTCGGAAACCTCGGCCGCCTGCCAGGCGTCCGCCGCCGAGCCAACCAGCTGCTGCCCGGAAAGCACCGAGCGGATGAAATCGGCGGCTTCCACCGTCTTCGGGTCATCGAACGAAAGCTGCATCCCTGCGCCGGGCTGGAAGCGCCCATACTCGCCGTCCCCCGGCGCGCAAAGTTGGGTTGAGTAGCCCCGCTCCCCCGAGTGGATCAGCTGCAGCTCCATCGGCCGCTCGAAATTCCAGCGCAGCGAGCCCTCGGTGCCGTAAACCTCCACGATGTACTCAGCCCGCGGCCCGATGGCCACGCGCGAAGCCTCCAAGGTAACCAGCACCTCCGAATCGGTGCGGCCCAGAACCGAGACGTAATCCTCATTCTCAACTGCCTTTTTCTCCGAGGAAACCTCGGTTGACCACGCTCCCGCGCCCTCGCCAAGCGGCAGGGGCCGCTCGGGAATGAACAATCCGGTTTGCGCGGAAAGCTCGGAAATCCGCCCGACTAAGAAGTGAGTCAGGTCGGTTCCGTGGGAAAGCAGATCGGAGACGACGCCCGGCCCGGCATCCTTGGAAAACCGCCAGGTGTAGGCCACGCCGGGGCTGGAGGCGTAATCGGCCAGCATCCACACGCGCGCGTTGGTGATACGCCCGAGTTCCCCCGAACGCACAATCTGACGAGCCCTGGCGATGGCCGGTTGACGCCGATAGTTGAAACCGACGCCCGTGACCAGCCCCGCCGAAACTGCGGCCTCGGCGATGTCGCGCGATTGCCCTGCATTCAGCCCCATCGGCTTCTCAATCCAGAACGGCTTCCCCGCCGCGGCCGCCGCCAGCGCCACCTCCCGGTGGGAGAATGACGGCAGCGCGATAGAGACCACGTCGATGGAAGGATCGGCGAGCACCTCGCGGTAATCCGAGACCACCCGCTCAAACCCCGCCACTTTGGCCGCCTCGCGGTTGGGCTCTGCGGTGTCGGCGGCGACAGCCAGCCGCACGTCCACCCCGAGCTCGGGGTAGCGCCAAGAGAGCTGCCGGTAGCCGCCCGCATGCAGGCGGCCCATCCAGCCGTATCCGATAACTGCTGCGTTGAGCATCATGCCCGGTTCTTCCGCTCGTCGATAATGATGGCGATGATGATGATCACGCCTTTGACGACCAGCTGCATGAACGGCGAAATGTTCAGCAGATCCATGCCGTTGTTGAGCACGCCGATGAACAAGGAGCCGATCACCGCGCCCCAGATGGTGCCCACGCCGCCGTTGAAGGAGGTACCACCGATGACGGCCGCCGTGATGACGTCCATCTCCATCTGGTAGCCCAGCTGCGGGTTGCCCGATTCGATGCGCCCGGCCAGGATCAGCCCGGCCAGCCCGGCCAGGGCGCCGATCAGCACGAACACCCAGAAGGTGACCTTGCGGATGTTGATGCCCGAGACGCGAGCCGCCTGGTCGTTGCCTCCGATGGCGAACACGTGCAGGCCGAAGCGGGTCTTGGTGAGCAGGATGTGCATGCCCACGGCCGCCACTGTGAGGATGATCACCGGGATCGGGAGCACGCCGAACAGCTTGCCGCCGCCGATGAAGGCCAGCGCGGGATCCATGCCCGAGATGGGCTTGCCGTCCGAATAGATCAGCGCGCCGCCGCGCAGGTACGTCATGGCGCCGAGGGTGGCGATGAAGGGCGCGATGCGGAACACGGTGACGATCGTGCCATTGATGGCCCCGCAGATCAGGCCCACCACGATGGCCGCCAAAATCGGAACCACGATGGGCGGCGTGAAATCGGGGAAGAACTTGTTGCCAGCCGTCGCCGTTTGGCCTAGCGAGACCGAGATCACGGCCGCCAGGGCCACGGTGGCACCCACCGAGAGATCGATGCCCTTGATGATGAGCACGAACACCATGCCCAGGGCGATCAGGCCGAAGCCGGAAACCTGGGTGACGATGTTGAGCAGGTTCGTCACCTGGAGGAACTTGAACCTGGTGGCGATAGAGAGGAACACGACAAACAACAGCAGGATGCCGATGATGAAGTAGTTCTTCACGAAGGCCCGCCAGTCGAATGCGCTTGCGGCCTTGGTTGCGGTTGCGATATTGGGTGTTGTCATTTTGCTTCTCCAGTTTCCATGCCGGTGGCAAGTTGCATAATCACTTCTTGGGTGGCGTCGGCGCGGTCGACAATGCCCGATACCTTGCCTTCGTGCATCACTACGATGCGGTCGCTCATGCCAAGCACCTCGGGCATCTCGGAGGACACCATGATGATGGCCTTGCCCTGCTGGGCTAGCTGGCTCATGAGCTTGTGGATCTCGGATTTCGCGCCGACGTCGATGCCGCGCGTCGGCTCGTCGATCATGAGGATCTCCGGCGAAGTCAGCAGCCAGCGCGAGATGAGCACCTTCTGCTGGTTGCCGCCGGAGAGGTTGCCGATCGCCTGTTTGAGCGAGGGCGTCTTGATTGAGAGGGCTTTCACCTGCTCGGCGCAGTCCTTGTTGATCTGCGCGAAATCGAGGAAGCCGCTTGGCGAATACTTGGGCGCGGCCGCCATCACCATGTTGTCGCGCACGGAGAGGATGGGCATGATGCCGGTGAGCTTGCGATCCTCGGTGAGCAGGCCCATCCCGGCCGCGATAGCGTCATCGGGGGAGGCCACGCGCACGGGCTTGCCCTCGACGATGATCTCGCCCGAATCGGCCTTTTCAACGCCGAACACGGTTTCCAGCACCTCGGTGCGCCCGGCGCCCATCAGCCCGGCGAAGCCCAGGATCTCGCCGCGCCGCACGTTGAAGGAGACGTCTTTGACCACGTCGCCCCGGTTCAGCCCCTTCACCTCAAGCACCACCTCGCCGATCTCGGCTTCCAGCTTGGGGAACAGATTTGTGAGCTCGCGGCCCACCATCAGGGTGATCAGCTTGTCGTGGTCGAGCTCGGAGGCCGGCTTGGTGGCCACCCATTTGCCATCGCGGTAGACGGTGACGTCGTCGGCGATCTGGAACACCTCGTCCATCTTGTGGGTGATGTAGATGATGGAAGTGCCCTCGGTCCGCAGCGCGCGGATGATGCGGAACAGGTGCTCCACTTCCACTTCGGTGATGGCCGAAGTGGGCTCGTCCATGATGATGATCCGCGAATCGTACGAAATCGCCTTGGCGATCTCCACCATCTGCGTTTGCGCGATGGAAAGCTCTTTCATCTTCGAGCGCGGGTTGATCTGGATGCCCCAGCGGTCGAACAGCTCTTGCGCGGCCTGCCGCATGGTGCGCTGCGACACCAGGCCGAACTTACCGGTGATCTCGCGGCCCAGGTAGATGTTCTCGGCGACATTGCGCTCGGGAACGGGGGAAAGCTCTTGGTGAATCATGGAGACGCCCAACGCCAGCCCCGCCGATGTATTCGGGATTTTCACTAGTTGGCCGTCGAGTTTGATGGTTCCCTCGTCCTCTTGGTACAGGCCGATCAGGATTTTCATCAGGGTGGATTTCCCCGCCCCGTTCTCTCCCATCAGCGCGTGGACGGTGCCGGGCCGCACCTTGAGTTCGACATTGTCGAGCGCCTGCACACCGGGGAAAGCCTTGGAGATGCCCTCCATCTCAAGCACGTATCCGCTCATTGCCTCTCCTTTTAGAAGGCCGGGGCGCCCTTTCGCGCCCCGGCGATTCGGCTCAGCCGAGAATCTTCTGCTTCATCTCTTCGAAGTTGTCTTTGGTGACGACTTCGTACGGGATATCGACATAGCCGGTGTCATCGGCGCCTGGGACGGCTTGGCCTTTGATTAGCGCGTCGGCAGCGGTCACGCCGCCCTCACCTTGGCCCTTGCCGTTCTGGTACACGGTGACGGCAAGCTCGCCCGATTCCATCGCGGCCAGCCCGTCCTTGGTGGCGTCAACGCCGCCCACCAAAACATCCGAGAGCTTGTCGGCGGCCTTCAGCGCCTGGATTGCGCCGAGTGCCATCTCGTCGTTGTTGGCGCAGATGACATCGATCTGCTCGCCGGACTGCAGCCAGTTCTCGGTGATAGACAGGCCCTTCTCGCGGTACCAGTTTCCGGCCTGGGTCTTGACGACCTTCATGCCCGGGTTCTCGGCCACTACTTCCTCGCAGGCCTCGGTACGCAGGCGGGCCGCCTCTTGGGAGGGATCGCCTTCGAGGATGGCAACGTTGCCCTTGCCGCCGGCCAGTTTCGCTAGTTCGGTCATCTCCAAGAGGCCGGAGTTCTTAGAGTCTGATCCGACGTACGGCGTGTCGACCGGCCGGTCGGCCGGGTTGCGGTTCACGAACACCAGCGGGATGTTCGCTTCCTTGGCCTTGGTGATGATCGGGCCCACGGCGTCGGTGTCTTGCGGGATCACGATGATGGCCGCATAGCCGTTGGCGATGAAGTTCTCGATCTGGGAAAGCTGCTTGTCGGTCTTCTCCTCAGCCGAGACGACCTCGACCTCGTAGCCCAGTTCCTTGCCCTTTTCCTCGGCGGCGGTGGCGACCGTCTGGAGGAATTCGTCGAGGATCGGGAACGCGGCCCCGATCTTGTTGGATCCCGAACCTGCGGATCCGGACGTCCCCGGATCGTCGGCGCAGGCGGTGAAGGTCAGCATCAGGGACGCGGCGGCAATGCCGACGGCCAGCTTGGCGAATGGTTTTCTCATGGTTCTTCCTTGGTTGTGTTGTTTTCCCTAGTTGTAGAGAGTTGGTTTTTCGATAAGGACAACCGGCTCGGTTTGGCCGGTTTCGATGGCTTTCACCCCGGCGTCGCACACCACGGCGGCCGCGTAGCCGTCCCAGGCGCTTGAACCGGCGTGCTCGCCTTTTTCAACGGCTTTGATCCACTGCTGGAGCTCTTGGTTGAACGCCAGGTGGAAGCGCTCGTTGTGATCGCGGGTGATCTTGTTCCGCGCGCCTTCCGAATCTCGGCGGTCGGTGAGGTTTTGGTCGGAGAGGGCCATCGTGCCCGATTCCATGACCACTTCGCAGCGGATGTCGTAGCCGTATTGGATGTTCACGAACACCTCGTCGTACAAGATGGCCCCGGATTCGGTTTCCATGACGACGACCAGGGGATCTTGCAGGTGCGGGAAGCGGTTGGCGGTGGGCTTGGGCTTGTCCACGCGGACGGCCGTGATTTCCTCGCCGAGCAGCCAACGCATGGTGTCGATCTCGTGGATGGCGGTGTCGTTGATGGCCATGTCGGCCGTGTAGCTTTCCGGCACGGTTGGGTTCCGGTGGCGGTTGTGCACGATGATGGGCGCGCCCAGCTCGCCGGAATCGATCACTTCCTTGATCTCGCCATACGAGCGGTCGAAGCGCCGCATGAAGCCCACTGTGACGTACTTGCGCCCGGCCGCCTGCTCGGCCTCCATGATCCTCACGCAGGCATCCGCGGTAGGCGCCAGCGGCTTCTCGCACAGCACCGGCTTGCCAGCGGCGATGGCCTTCAGCACCGAGGCCTCGTGCGCTAGGCCGAAGGACGTCACCAAAATGGCGTCCACTTCCTCGGCTTCGATCAGGGCGGTGTCGTCCGCGTATACGGTCGCCCCCAGCGGCTCGGCCACCCGGGCCGCGTTCTCGGGGTCGATGTCGGTCACGGCGACGACGTGCCCGCCGGCCAGCTCGTTCTCGATACGCGCGATGTGCGCCCGGCCCATGCCTCCTGGGCCCACGATTCCTATGCGTACGGTCATTTCTTCTCCTTGAGGTTCTTGGGCTTTAGAGCGTTCCAAGCCCGACGGACGCGAGATATTCGCGCGTGGCGATCGCGTTGGGCAGCGGGAAGGAGGGATCTGCAGGGTAGAGATCTTGCTCGCAGATCACGTAAAGATCCTTGTCCAGGCTGGAAAGCGCCTTCACCAGCTCGGCCATGTCGGGCTCGCCCGCCGGTGGCGTCACAGATGCGCCGCGTGCCACGGCCTCGCCGAACGGCCAATCCTTCTCGTGCGCTTCCTTGACCAGGTCAGGGTCGAAAGCCTTGATGTGCACGTAGGCGATGCGCTCGGGGTACTGCTTTGCGATCGCGATCGGGTCGCCGCCGCCGTAGACGATGTGGCCGGTGTCCAGGCACAGGTTCACGTATTTCGGATCGGTGGCCTCGAAGATGCGGGCGATGTCCTCGGGCGTTTCAATGTGGGAATCGCCGTGCGGGTGCAGCACCATCTTCAGGCCGTATTCGTCGAGCAGCATCTGGCCCAGGTTGTTGGCGTTTTCGATGTAGAGCTTCCAAGCGTCTGGGCTGAGCACGCGCTCGTCGGTGAACTCCCACGTCTTGTCGGAGCGGAAAAGCGGCGGCAGGTGGACGATGTACTCGGCCCCCACTGCGGCGTGTGTCTCGGCGATGGCCCGGAAGGTCTTCACCGTCTCAGGCCAGGCGTCGGCCTGGTGGAGGATGCCCCAGCCGGTGCCGGCAACCACCTTGAAGCCGTGGTCGTCCATCACCTTCTTCAGCTTGGCGGGATCCTTCGGGAAGTATCCGTAAGGCCCGGTTTCCATGATGGAGAATCCGGCTTCTTGCATTTCGTCGAGAGCTTTCTCCCAGGGGATCTGCTTCTCATCCTCGGGGAACCAAACCCCCCACTGATCGGGGCAGACGCCGATGGTGAGCCTCGGGTTGAGCGGGTTTACCGCGTTGCTCATGTCTCTCCTCTTCTTCGAGTTTTCTTGCTCTTGGGGCCGCGCTACCTCTGCGTAACCCGTTATGCTGTTCTTGTCACTAGAACTATCTACTAGATCGTTCTAGTCGAAGAGGCTAATATGTCCTAACATTTGTGTCAAGCGATTTTTGAAGATTGGTCGAAAATGTCTGAGAACGGCACCACAACTGCCCTGGCCAACGGGCGCGCTGGCCGCGCGCCCACCATGGAAGACGTGGCCCGCGAGGCGGGGGTTTCGCGGGCACTGGTTTCGATAGTGTTCCGCGGCAAACCCGGGGCGTCGGAGGCCACGCGCAAGCGGGTACACGAGGCGGCCCAGCGCATCGGCTACGAGCTGAACGTCGCGGCGAGGATGCTGCGCGAGACCGAGACGAACGTGGTGGGCCTCATGATGACGCTGAAAAACCCCTTCCACACAGACATCGCCGAGAAGCTCATCGCTGCCGCGAAAGAACGCTCGATGGAGATCATCATCGGGGCCGTCGGTCAGGATTCGGCGCAGGATTCGGCCGTCACCATGATGCGCGGCTTCCGGGTGGCCGGGGCGATCCTGCTCGGCACCGACGTGCAGGCCAGCACCGTGGCGCAGCTCTCATCCGACCGCCCCTGCGTGGTGGTGGGCGAGCACGATTTCGGCCAAGGCATCGACATCGTGCGCAGCGACGACCGACTTGGAATCCGCATCGCCTTGGACTACCTGCTCGGCAAGGGCCACACAGAGATCGCCTACCTGTCCTCCCCGCACGGCCAGGCGATGGCCGAGCGCCGGGAAGCGTACCTCGAATGGATGGCCGAGCATTCCATGGAAGCCGATGTGGTGGAAACTGAAGATACCGAGGCTGGCGGCGTGGCTGGCGCTGGCCGTCTGCTTGGGAGGAAAAACCTGCCCACGGCGACGCTGGCCTGCAACGACCGCTGCGCCATCGGCATGGCATCCGCGCTGACGGACGCGGGCGTGAGGATCCCGGAAGACATCTCGGTGGTCGGCTTCGACGACATCGAGCAGGCGCGCTACGGCATCAAGCTCACCACGATCCACCAAGACACGGACTTGCTCGCCGAGACCGCTATGAAATCGCTGATGACGCGGCTGAGGGACCCCGATTCGGACGCCACCTCCATCATCTTCCCCCCCACGCTGGTGGAGCGGGCCACGGTCGGGCCGCCCGCGCGGTGAAGGGTTTGGCGCAGCGCACAGGCGCTGCAGCTTGCCCAGCGCCCCATTGTCATCTGGAACTTTTCCGGGTCAACCAGCACAAGCGAAGAGATCTCCCCACTTTTGCTGGTAGATCCGCAATTGGAACGTACGGCGGGACTTGCGCTCCTTCCCGCCGACGATCACGCCCTCGAACCAGCTTCGGAGGATCTCCCCTTGCTTGGCTTCCTTCCGCTCCACCTTCGCGACCCAATGAGACAACTCCGCCACCGAGATGACCGAAACGAACACCTCACAATTATTTGGAGTTGGTTACTTTGCGGCAGCGCGGCCGCAGAACACGCGTCGATTCAGACAACGAAAACGGGCGTCCTCCTCGCTTTTACGAGGGAGAACGCCCGTCTTCGTATTTGGCACAGATCAGCCAGAGCAAGTGCCGTCTTCGTAGAAGATCCAACCAGCTTCTTCGGCCTCGGCCTGAGAAATCCCGTCTAGTGTGCAGACACCATTGGCGTCGGTGCTGATGGTAAACGTGCTGGTCTCGTAGATGGAGTTAGCGGACATTCTGGCCGTCTCGTCGCCCTCCTCCGGCACTGTGTAGTCCGCGTATCCGAGGGCCACCTCGATTTGCCCGTCGGCGAAGACAAAGCGAAGCTCCTTGTTCTCCCTCTCGCTCAGTTCCGTACCTTTCACGAACTCCTCGGAGGCGGCAGGGTCATTTGTCAGCTCAATGTGGTATGCACCAAACCAGGAGTGATCTGGGTTACGCCACACATTCGCCCAACCAGTCAGCGCACCAGCGCTCTTGCCCGCACCGCCCGGTTCGCCCGTTTCCTCTTCCCCGCATGCGAGGAGGCGCAGGTGCTCTCCCGCATCCAAAGCAAGAGCTTCCGGAGAGCCTTCCGAATCGTCGATCACCGGGAAGACCTCACCGCCGACTACCTTCGTTGCGCAACCAAGAGATCCCTGCCAATCGACAAGGAGCCGGAATTCCCCTTGCGGGAAGTCGGTCGAGACGTACGAGGCCTCGAAGTCCTCAACCTTCTCCAGCTTGAATGCGATCCGATCCGGCAGATCCGCTCCGTTTAGCCAAAAGCGCGCGACCACATAGAGCCGGTCGTCGTACCCAGGCAGCTGGGGCAGATCGAAACCCAGTACCCCTGACGGCAGAGCCTCCCCGTCCATTTCAGCTGCGACGCCCTCAACCGGCACATCCAGCTCCTCGGCGAAAGCGGCGGGAACCATGCCAGCGCCCGTCGGGGTTTCGGTTGTGCCCACCAGCGGCTGCGGCAAGAAGCTCGGAACTACGAGCACAGCGAGAGCGATTACGCCAACAGCTGCGCAGCTGGCCAGCAACGGCAGCTTTCGCGAGCGGCGGGCGGGAAGCTCCGCATCGCCGGTGAGGTTTCGCAGAACCTGCCGATCCGCGGCGGTGTACTCCTGTGCAACTCCAGCCAAAGGATCACAGTTCTTTAGTTCGTCCGTCAGTTTCATGATTGTCCTTCCTCCATAAGCGTTCGCAGCTCGCGGCGAGCGCGGCTCAGCCGCATCCAGATCGCCGTCTTGGGGCAGCCGCAATAGTCGGCGAGCGCCTGGCCTTTGAGGCCGTCCCAGTAGTGCGCCAGCAACATTTCGCGTTGCGGCTCGGGAAGCTGTTCGAGTGCGTGAAACAGGTCGGCTCGGCGCTGCGGCATCTCGCCGTCCCGCCCCAGCTCAAGTGCGATGGCCTGGTTCAACTGCGCCAACCGAAGCTCGCCTCGATGGTGGCTGGCGATCAGATTGCGGGCCGTGATGTACAGCCAGCCGGCGCTGGGAGGCCGAGATTCCGTCCTCTCCCAGGCGAGACGGAAAACCTCCTGGGCGATGTCCTCGGCTGTCGGTAAGCTGCCCGTCCTTCTTCTGGCGAACGCCCGCACTTGCGCGTAGTGCTCCTCGAACAGCTCGCGGAACGCCGCCCGAGCCCGCTGCGAAACTCCCTGCTCACCCGAACAGTCCGCCTCGGCTCGAACGAGCCCCTCCACTGCTGCTTCCATACCCATTACATGCTCAAATCGCCCCAAACCTAACGAGGAAGGGTTCTCAACATAGCGGGCAGGGAGCGGCGATGAGTGGCGTTTGGGTTTCTTCGCACCAATCAGGTGCGCCCGATCGCCTCTACCCCGAGGCGCGAATCGTCAGCGACGGCTCGATCACCACTTCTTTGCCCCGACGCCCTGGGTTTTCTAGGTGGGATACCAACAGTTCTACCGAGCGCGAGGCCAGGGCCGGGGAGTCTTGGCTGACGGACGTAAGCGAGAACTCGGGCACCGCGGCCATGTGGGTGTCATCGTAGGAGACGACGTCCACATCGGCTCCCGGGGTGAGCCCGGCTGCGCGCAGTGCGGTTATGAGGTTTATGGCCGTCAAGTCGTTGTGGACGGACAGCGTCAGCGAGGCAGGGTTCGAGCGGCCCAAGGCCCGCTCGGTGCCGACGCTGGCGCTTCTCACCGCCTCTTCGATCGTCGTCACGGCCCGGTAGGGCATCCCGATCTCGGCCGCCGCGCGCTCCAG
>JAISTE010000132.1 GCA_031272825.1 Propionibacteriaceae bacterium
GAACCCTGAGCTACCTTCGCCGAACCAACCCCCACATAGCCGGCATCGCCGATCAGTTTTTGGCCTTCGTCGGTTTGCAGCCAAGCGACGATCCGGCGTGCGGGTGATCCTTCCGGCTCGTCGGCTCGCACAACAGCGAAGAACTCGTTTACGTGCGGATATTCTCCACTGCGGATGGTCTCTGGACTGGGCTCTACCCCGTCGACGGCCAACAACTTAAGTTCGGGCTTAGCCAACATGCGATCCACGTAGTAATAGACCGAATAGCCGAGCGCATTCCCAGTGTTGGCATAGCTGGCGACGCCCTCAATCAGCCCGGCCATGGCTTCAGAGACGAGTTCCTTCGGTGCCTCAGCGAACTCGGTATCGCCCATTATCAGCTTGCGCATCATCGCCTGCGAACCCGAGGTTTCAGGCCGTTGATAGGCGACGATCTCCTTGTCCTCGCCGCCGACGTCCTTCCAGTTGGTGATTTGGCCGGTATAGATGTCTTGTATCTGTTTCGTGGTGAGGCTGGTCACGGGGTTTGCCGCGTTGGCGACGAACACCAGCGCGTCCTTGCCGATTGCCGTGGTCTCAAGTTCGACGGAGTTCAGCTCCAGGTTCTCCTTCGTGTCCGCGTCGGCCTCGTAGGCGAGCAGCAGCTGAGGAGCGGTTTCGTCCTCGAAAGACATGTTGTTGTAGGCCACCGGCGTGGTGTTGAAGTGCACCCATTCCTCGGCCTCCTCCTTGGTGCAGCCGGTCAGCCTCTGCACCAGCGCGACGGCCAGCGGAATGTTCGCCGTCGAGCCGTCCATCCTGGGCAGCGTGTCGAGCGTCAGCGGGGTGCCGCCGTCGAAACTGATCGGCGTCTCAACGCTGGAAGTGGGGGCGGGCGGCGGCGTGCAACCGGCCAGCAGCAATGCGGCAAGCACGCCCACAAGCAGCTTTCTCATTTGTCACTATCTCTCGCTTTGGGGTGTTAGAGGCGAGCCTACCCATAAGACTGCGGCGTGGCTACTGGTGTCCCGGCTCGACCCTCTCTTGGCCCTCTTACAACCGCTCCCAGACGTGGACGTCCTCATCGACGACGACGAAATAGTCGCCAGAGTAGGAGAATCCATAGTGCTTGACGAAACCGCGGTAAACAATGCAGGATTCCCGCCTCAATACAGGGTCGCGCACCCACGGGTATTCGAAGATGACGTCGTGGATCGGGTAGTGCGGGGAAGCCAGGGACAGCTCTTCACCTTTGTTACTAACGGTGGGCAGCCCTCCGCCGCAGAGCCCCGCAACCGAGATCACCTCGCCTGCAACCGGGCCGATCCCCACGCAAGTGAGGAAACGCTCGTCGAGCTCCGTTCCCTCGGGCTCATATTGGCGGGCAATCTTCTCCCCGGTTTGCAGATCCCAAAGCCCTCGCCCGCCGGATGAAACAGTGAGCAGGCAATCGCACTCTTTGCTGAATCCCACATACATCAGACCGCCGACGGCGGCGTGCAGCTTCTCGCGCCAGCCGTCAGGCGCTTCCTGTATGGGAACCTGCGACAGGCTCTCGAGGGCTTCCTTCTGCCATTGACGGATAACCTCAGAATCAACATCCAGCACGGGGACATCCTAAGGACAAAACAGAAGACATGTGATGGACAAGGTGATTTTCTCTCGAACGCTTCGCTAACGGTTAGAACTCGCCCCACCGACTGCTCGATAATCCAGCATCGAACCGCACCCGACCGGTTCATCTCTGACGATCCTGGTGAACTGGGTATATGACGATGAACTTGAGCGCTGCGAAACACATCGGAGGAATCGCTGCGCTAGCGCTGTGCACGCTGGCCAGCTGTGCTGGCCCCGCGGTACCGCCGCCCGCCGCTCACTTCACGTACTTCAGGAACTCCCCGTACCCCTCGACCTCCATTTGGTCTTTCGGGATGAACTTCAGGGCTGCCGAGTTGATGCAGTAGCGCAGGCCGCCGCGATCTCGGGGGCCGTCGGGGAAGACGTGGCCCAGGTGGGAGACCGCTGAGCGTACCTCGGTGCGCACGCGCCCGAAGCTGCGGTCTTCTACCTCTTTGAGCTCGGCGATCGGCTTGGTGAAGGCGGGCCAGCCGCAGCCGGAGTTGTACTTGTCGGTGGAGGCGAACAGCGGCTTGCCGTTGACGACGTCCACGTAGATTCCCGGCTCGAAGAACTCGTCATATTCGCCGGTAAAGGGCGGCTCGGTGGCCGATTCTTGGGTGACTGCGTATTCCATCGGGGTAAGGCGCTGACGCAGTTCCCCCTTGTCAACCGCCGCCTCACCGTGAGGCGGGTTGGCGTTTCTGGCCTTCTCGAACATGTCTTGCCCGATGTGACAGTATCCGCCCGGGTTCTTGTCCAGGTAGTCCTGGTGGTAGGCCTCGGCGGGTATGAAATTCTTCAACGGTTCGGCCTCGATAGCGATGGGCTTGTCGTTCCGCCGCTGCAGCGCCTCCAGAGCGAGCTTGATCACAATCTCGTCGGCGGGGTCAGTCCAATAGATGCCGGTGCGGTACTGCACCCCGGCGTCGTTCCCCTGCCGATTTACAGACACCGGATCGACGACGTCAAAGTAAAGATCCAGCAGCGCGGACAGCGAGATCACCGCGGGATCGTACTCGACCTTCACCGTCTCGGCGTGGCCCGAACCCGCGCAGACTTCGCGATAGCCGACGTTCCCCTCGGGCCCGTTGGCGTAACCCACCTCAGTGCCGGTCACGCCGCGCACCAGCTCGAAGTAGTGCTGGACACCCCAGAAGCATCCGCCTGCGAAGTAAATTTCACTCATGTGCCGATTCTAACCACGGGCCGGTAGGGATGCGCTCGGACATTTGCCCCAGGCAACATTGTCAGACGTTGGGCGGCGATGAGGGCATTGGTGATTACCAAGTAGACTGACGCGCATGGCCTTAGTTGTTGTTGACGTCATGCCCAAGCCCGAAATTCTCGACCCACAGGGAAAAGCTGTGACCCAGGCGCTCGAACGCCTGGAATTGCCCGGCTTGACGGTGCGTCAGGGAAAGCGTTTTGAAATCACCGTCGAAGGCGAGGTGACGCCGGAGCGCCTGGAGCAAATCAAACAGGCCGCAGACATGCTCTTGGCCAACACCACGATCGAGACTTATAACGTGAGGGTCGAGGGGCAGTAGTGGCGAAGATTGGTGTTGTCACATTCCCTGGCTCGCTAGACGACCAGGACGCGCTGCGCGCGATCAAGCTGACCGGCGGCGAGCCGGTATCTCTATGGCACGCCTCGGACTCGCTCCAGGGCGTCGACGCTGTGATCCTGCCCGGCGGTTTCTCCTACGGCGATTACCTGCGCTGCGGCGCCATCGCCCGCTTCTCCCCGGTGATGGCCGAGGTGATAAGGGCCGCCGGCAAGGGGTTACCCGTGCTGGGCATCTGCAACGGCTTCCAAGTCTTGTGTGAAGCCCACCTGCTTCCCGGTGCGCTGATCCGCTCGGATCGGCGCACTTTCTATTGCAAGGACCAGCAGCTGCGCGTCGAATCCACGGACACCGTGTGGACGAACGCTTTTGCCAAGGATCAGGAAATCAACATCGTCCTCAAGCACGGGGAGGGGAATTTCCAGGCCGACGACGAAACCCTGCGCCGCTTGGAGGGCGAGGGCCGGGTGGTGTTCCGCTACCTGGTCGAGAACCCCAACGGCTCGCGCAACGGCATCGCGGGTATAACCAACGAAACCGGCAACGTGGTGGGCCTGATGCCGCACCCCGAGCACAACGTCGATCCGCTGGTCTCCCCCACTCTCGACGGGGTTGGATTCTTCGAGTCGGTTTACCGGTTCGTGAACGCGAAAACGCCCCCATCGGGAACGTGCCCCACTCCATCGTCACCAGACAGCCCCTCCTCCCCCTCGTCATCCTGCGCGTTAGTCGCAGGACCTAACGGGGGAGCTCCTGCGACTAACGCGCAGGATGACGGGATAGGGAAACCCCAAGACGACGGGGCTCAGAAAGTTCAGGGGGAGTAAATGGCTGACACCGTAGAAAACGCGAAGAACACGCCGGATACCGAGCAGCCGTGGGCCGAGCTGGGCCTCAAAGAGGACGAGTACCAGGCCATCAAGGGCATCTTGGGCCGGCGTCCCACCGGTGCCGAGCTGGCGATGTACTCGGTGATGTGGTCCGAGCACTGCTCCTATAAATCTTCCAAGGTTCACCTGGCCCGCTTCGGCCAGCTTGAAAAGACGACCCCGCGCGGGCCGCTGCTGGCCGGGATCGGCGAGCAGGCGGGCGTGGTGGACGTCGGCAACGGCTGGGCGGTGACGTTCAAGGTTGAGTCCCACAACCATCCCTCGTACGTGGAGCCCTATCAGGGCGCGGCGACGGGCGTGGGCGGCATCGTGCGCGACATCCTGGCTATGGGTGCCCGCCCGATCGCCTCGATGGATTCCCTGCGCTTCGGCCGCCTCGACGCCCCGGATACCGCCCGAGTGCTGCCCGGGATCGTCGCCGGGGTCGGCGGCTACGGAAACTGCCTGGGCCTACCGAACATCGGCGGCGAGGTGGTCTTCGACGATTCCTACTACGGAAATCCGCTTGTCAACGCCCTGTCTGTGGGTGTGCTTCGGCACGAGGATCTGCACCTGGCCTTCGCTAAGGGCGTCGGCAATAAGGTGATTCTCTACGGTGCGCGCACCGGAGGCGACGGCATCGGCGGGGCCTCCGTGCTCGCCTCCGAAACCTTTGACGCCGACGGCCCGGCCAAACGCCCGAGCGTTCAGGTGGGCGATCCGTTCATGGAAAAGCTGCTCATCGAGTGCACGCTGGAGCTGTTCGAGGCCGACGTCATCGACGGCATCCAGGATCTCGGCGCGGCGGGCATCTCCTGCGCCACCTCCGAGCTGGCCTCGGCGGGCGACGGCGGTATGCACGTCGACCTTGATCTGGTTCCGCTGCGCGATTCAACGCTCTCCCCCGAAGAGATCTTGATGAGCGAATCCCAGGAGCGCATGGCCTGCGTGGTCAAGCCCGAGAACCTGGATCGGTTCTTCGAGATCTGCGCCAAGTGGGACGTCCTGGCTACGGTAATCGGCGAGGTTACCGACGGCGATCACCTAGTGATCGACTGGCACGGGGAGACGATCGTGGACGTCGATCCGGCGACGGTCGCCCACCAAGGTCCGGTCTACAACCGCCCGCTGGCCTACCCGCACTGGCAGGACGAGCTGAACGCATCGACTTCGGCCGATCTGGTTCGCCCGCAAAACGGCGACGAGCTGGCCGCGGCCCTGATGCGAATCGCGGCCTCGCCGAACCAGTGCGACAAGTCCTGGGTGACGGATCAGTACGACCGCTACGTGCGCGGCAACTCAGTGCTGGCCCAGCCGCAAGATTCAGGCATGCTGCGCATCGACGAGGAGACCGGCTTGGGCATCGCCCTGGCGATGGACTGCAACTCACGCTTCGCCTACCTTGACCCCTATGTCGGGGCGCAATTGGCCTTGTGCGAGGCGTATCGGAACGTGGCCGTGACGGGCGCGCAGCCGGTGGCCGTCACCGACTGCCTGAACTTCGGCTCCCCCGAAGACCCGGAAGTCATGTGGCAGTTCTCCCAGGCCGTCGACGGCCTGATCGAGGGCTGCAAGGCGCTCGGTACCCCGGTGACCGGCGGCAACGTATCGTTCTACAACCGCACGGGGGACGTCAACATCCTTCCGACGCCGCTGATCGGTATGTTGGGCGTCATCGACAACGTGGCCGACCGGGTGAAGTCCGGTTACGCGGCGGCCGACGATGTGATCTTGGAGCTGGGTAACACGAACGAGGATATCGACGGCTCGGCTTGGGCGTCGGTGATGTACGACCAGCTCGGCGGGCGTCCTCCGGCACCGAATTTCGCTGCGGAAGAGGCGCTCGGAAAGGCGCTTGTCGCCCTAGCCAAGGCCCATCTAGCCTCGTCGGCCCACGACCTTTCCGACGGCGGTCTGGCGATCGCGCTGGCCGAATCGTCGATCCTGAGCGGGCTAGGGGCGAAGGTGAAGCTGGAAGGCGACCCGTTCGTCGCACTGTTCTCCGAGACTCCGGCGCGGGCGCTGCTCACCTGCTCGCCTGCCGCGCTCGAAGAGGTCAGCTCGGTGCTGGCTTCCCACGGCGTTCCGTTCGCGGCCATCGGCCAGGTGGCCGATACTAACGAGCTGGAGGTCGAGGGCCAGTTCACCATCGGCCTGGAATCACTGACGTCGTCCTGGAAGCAGACGATCCCCGCCACCTTGGGAGTTGGAGTCTAGTTGTTGATCGACAAGGAGCTCGCCGGGAAGCTCTCCGGGGCTGAGGGCGACGCCGATTTCAAGATGGTGCCGGATGCGGACGTCGAGGCGATGGTCTCAAAACACGGCGACGCACCCGCGGATACGGAAGCCGAACCTGCGCAAAGCCCAGAGCCGACGGCCAACTCCAGTTCTGCCGTCGAAGATGAGAATCTCGACGCTTTCGAGAACCCGCCTTCCGACGAGTGCGGGGTTTTCGGGGTGTACGCCCCGGGCGAGGACGTCGCCAAACTCACCTACTACGGGCTTTACGCGCTGCAGCACCGCGGCCAGGAATCGGCCGGAATGGCGGTTTCCAACGGCGAACGCATCATGGTCGTCAAGGATATGGGCCTGGTTTCCCAAGTTTTCGACGAAACCACGCTCAACGCCCTGCACGGGCACATGGCCATCGGGCACGTGCGCTATTCCACGACGGGGGCGTCGACCTGGTCGAACTCGCAGCCCTATTTCCAGGGCAACGGCCACGGCTCGCTTGCACTGGGGCACAACGGCAACCTGACCAACACCGACGAGCTGGAGAAGTGGCTTGCCGAGCTCAACGGCGGGCATCCGCGGTGCAACCACACCACCGGCCTGGACGAAATCCCGAAGAAAACCGGCATGGACTCCACCTCGGACACCGCGCTGCTCTCGGCGCTGCTGATGCGGATCATGGAATCCACCTCCTCGGTGACCGAGGCCGCCCGCCAGGTGCTGCCCAAGCTCAAGGGGGCCTTCTGCCTCATCTGGTGCAACGAGACGCAGCTGTTCGCCGCCCGCGATCCGCAGGGCATCCATCCTTTGGTTTTAGGCAGACTCAACAACGGCTGGGTGGTAGCCTCTGAGACGGCCGCGCTCGATATCGTGGGAGCTTCCCTCATCCGCGAAATCGAGCCGGGCGAATTTGTGACAATCGACGCAGGCGGCCTGCGCAGCGAACGCTTCGCTGAGGCCAATCCGAAGGGCTGCTTGTTTGAGTTCGTCTATCTTGCGCGCCCCGATACCTTGATTTCGGGGCACCGCATTTATTCCGTGCGCAAGGAAATCGGCCGGACGCTCGCAATGGAGTGCGCCGTCGACGCCGATCTCGTGATCCCCACCCCCGAATCGGGTACCCCGTCGGCCATCGGCTACGCCGAGGGTTCAGGCATCCCCTACGGGCAGGGGCTGGTGAAGAACTCCTATGTCGGACGCACGTTCATCCAGCCTTCCCAGACAGTTCGCCAGCTCGGCATCCGGCTCAAGCTGAACCCGATCCGCGAGGTGATCGAGGGCAAGCGCCTGATCGTGGTCGACGATTCGATCGTGCGCGGCAACACCCAGCGGGCGCTGGTGAAGATGCTGCGCGAGGCCGGGGCCCGGGAAGTGCACGTGCGTATCGCCTCCCCGCCGGTCATGTGGCCATGTTTCTACGGCATCGACTTCGCCACCCGCGCTGAGCTGATCGCCCCCGGGCTGACGGTCGACGAGATCTGCACCTCCATCGGTGCCGATTCGCTGGGCTACATCTCGCTGGAAGGCTTGACGGCCTGCACCGGTGTGCCCGGCAGGCGGCTTTGCCGGGCCTGCTTCGACGGCGAATACCCCGTCCACATCCCCGAGGATCGGAAGATCCAGATGGGGTTAGAGGGGAAGTTCGGATGCTAGAAGGTGCGTTGCACCCGCCCCTCGTCATCCTGCGCGAAGTCGCAGGATCTCTTCCCTACCCGCCCCACCATCTTTCGTTAGATCCTGCGACTTCGCGCAGGATGACGAATTACGATTCCTCTTATGATTCCGCGCAGGATTACCAGTAAGGAAAACTAACTACATGACAAGCGCATATGCCCAAGCCGGGGTAGATATCGACGCCGGGGATCTGGCCGTCGAGCTGATGAAAGAGT
This sequence comes from Propionibacteriaceae bacterium, assembly GCA_031272825.1. Classification (GTDB taxonomy): domain Bacteria; phylum Actinomycetota; class Actinomycetes; order Propionibacteriales; family Propionibacteriaceae; genus Propionicimonas. The sequence goes on from JAISTE010000132.1 coordinate 8,155, forward strand.
CGATCGCGCGCTCGCGCAGGCCTGAGGTGCTGGGCGGAATCGGCGGCTTCGCCGGGCTGTTCGACGCCTCGGCGCTGGCCGGGTATCGCCACCCGCTGCTCGCCACCTCTACCGACGGCGTGGGTACCAAGGTGGACATTGCCAGGCAGATGGGCGTCTACGACACGATCGGCTACGACCTGGTTGGGATGCTGATCGACGACCTGGTAGTGGTCGGCGCTGAACCCCTGTTCATGACCGACTACATCGCCTGCGGGAAGGTCTACCCCCAGCGCATCGCGGACATCGTCTCCGGCGTGGCCTCGGCCTGCGCCGAAAACAACGTGGCCCTGCTCGGCGGCGAGACCGCCGAACACCCCGGGCTGCTCGGCCCCGAAGAATTCGACATCGCCGGAGCGACGACGGGCGTAGTCGAGAAGGACGAGCTGCTCGGCCCCGACCGGGTAAAGGTTGGGGATGCCGTGCTCGCGCTGGCCTCCTCCGGCCTGCACTCCAACGGCTACTCGCTGGTTCGGCACGTGCTGCTCGAGCGCTTCGCCCTGGCTGAAGAGGTTCCCGAACTGGGCCGCACCCTGGGCGAGGAGCTGCTCGTTCCCACCAAGGTTTATGCGGCCGATCTGCTGGCCGTCCTCCAGCGTGCCGAGGTGCACGCCATGAGCCACATCACCGGCGGCGGGTTAGCGAACAACTTGGCCCGGGTACTGCCGGACGGCGTAGTCGCCCAACTTTCGCGCTCGACCTGGACTCCCCCAGCGATCTTCCAGCTGGTACAGGCTGTCGGCGAAGTATCGGTACCTGACATCGAGGCGACGCTGAACATGGGCGTCGGCATGGTGTTGATCCTGCCCGAGGACGAGGTGGAGGCGGCCCAAGACGTCCTCACCGGGCGCGGGGTGAACAGCTGGCTGCTCGGCGAGATCGCTCAGGGCGAGGGCCCGGGCAGCGCGGTGTTGAGCGGGGAACACGCCTAAATCAGGGGCCGATCAGGGGGCGCAGCAACGGCCTACCTTGGTGAATCTCTCAGTTTCGCGGTAGGGTAGGCGGCACGAAGAAATTGTAGATTGCGGCAGTGCCGCGTGAGCGATGAGGGGGCTGACCCGGACATATGGGGCGCGGCCGTGCAAAAGCGAAGCAGACGAAAGTCGCTCGCGATCTTAAATACCGTTCCATCGACACAGATTTCGCCTCCCTTGAGCGCGAACTGCGGGGCGACCAGGAACCCGAAGAAGTCGAAGAAGAGGACGACCCGTACGCGGATCTTGCGGCGAAGTACGCCGACTACAACACCGAGGACGACGGGAAAGACTAGGCCTCCAGCTCCGGCGGTTCTTCCACCCCGCCTTCGATCTCAACCAACTCCGGCTTGACGATCGCGCGCGCCTCCTTCTCTACCGTCTGCGGTTCCTTCAGCGCTTCCCCTGCCACCCCGAAGGTGCTCATCTTGCGAGCCGCGGGCAGTACCGAACCCTCCAGCGAGCCGACGGCCTTGTTGTAGTTGGCGACCGTGCTGTCCAGGGATTTCCCGACTGATGCAAACGCCGAAGCCAGGGTTGCCAGGCGCTTGTAGAGCGTGGCCCCCGCCGCAGCGATGGCCTGGGCGTTCTCCGCCAGATCGTATTGCTGCCAGGCATAGTTCACCGTCTTCAGCATCGCCACCAGCGACGACGGAGTGGCGATCACGATGTTCTTCGAGAAGGCGTACTCGTGCAGGCTCGGATCGTGAGAGAGGGCCTCGATAGCGATGGCCTCTGAGGGGATGAACAGCACCACGAACTCTGGCGAACCGGCGTCCGAGGTGAAGTAGCCCTTGGACGAGAGCTGATCGATATGGGTGCGCACGTGCTTGGCCACGCGCTTCAGCTCCTCTGCGCGAGCCTCCTCGTCGTCTTTCTCCATGGCGTCCAAGAACGCCTGCATCGGAACCTTGGAATCGATGAAGATGTGCTTGCCCTCGCCCATGTGGACGACCATGTCCGGACGGATGCCCTTGTCTGAATCGTTCGTACCGGTTTCTTGTTCGAAGAAATCCACGTGATCCTTCATGCCGGCGGCCTCGACGACGTTGCGCAGCTGCAGCTCGCCCCAGGCGCCGCGCGTCTGCGGCTTGCGCAGCGCGGTGGCCAGGGATTCCGTCTTCTCCCCCAGCCGCACGCTCGTCAGCTGGACGGCCTCAACCTGCTTTTGCAGGGCAGCGTTCGCGGCGTCGCGCTGGCGCTCTACTTCTTCGAGCTTGGCCTGCAGCTTCTCCATGGATTCCTTGACAGGCGAGAGCGTGGCCTCGGTGGCCTTCATGCGCTCCTCGGTATCGGCCTTGGCCTGCTTGTTCTGGGCGGTGAGTACCTCGGTGGAAAGAGTCTTGAACTGGTTGGCAAGCTCCTCACGGTTAGCCTTGATGTCCTCAACTTGCTCCAACGCAGCCTCGCGCTGGGCGTCCAGCTTGGCCAGCGAGGCCGTGGCCTGGGCCAGTTCATCGCGCACGGCGGCCATCTCGTCCTTGGCCTTGAGCACAGCGCTCTGAGCCTCGGCGGCTAACTGACGCTGGACGTCGAGCTGATTCAGGGCGTTCTCGGCGCTCTCACGCGCGGCGTCGCGCTCAGCCCCAAGCTCGGCGACCCGAGCCTCAGAGGCCCTCGCCTGGGCGGCCGCCCGGGAGTAAAGCCAGACCAACACCACGACGCCCACAAGCGCAATCAGCGCAACCACATATGCCAAGATTTCCATGCCGCTAACTCTGCCATGGGCTTCTAACAATTTTGGAAATCACTCACAGTGCAAGCACCTGGCGTATCCCTCGCGCGACCTCAGACATTTGTTCCTTAGTAAGTACCCCAATTCTTGACCCCAGTTCGTCGGAACTGATGGATGCGAGCTTCTCGGTCATCACATAACTGTCCTTCGTAAGGCCGTTGCCCTGTGCGGCAGGAATCAGGATGCGGGTTGAGACGGTACTGGAATCGAAGGTTGTGAACAGACACACGACCACGGAGTCAAAGGAAACTTGGTCAGATTGGACGACTACCACCGGACGGGCCTTCGAAGCATAACGCTCGTCCCTCAGCGTCCATACCTCACCCCTGTGCATCCAACATCTTTCTGGCGATGCTAGTGGCAAACTCTGTGGCCTCTTCTTCTGTTGCGAAGGCCTCAACCTGGGGCTTGATCCTGGGGACGAAGGGGAAGCCGCCGGCCGCGTTAAACGCGGCGATGAACATCCGCAGGGCATCCGAGGGCGTAGTTCCGATGGTCTTGGTGATTTCCTTGAATCGCTGGTCTTCTTCTTCTGTGATTCGGGTTGCGACTTGCTTACTCATGAGCCTCCTGACTTCGTTTCCTACCAATATATAGCGTTTTGCTAGATTTTGCTAGGTATTTGAGGCATAGAAAGAGCCCGGCAGGTTTGCCTGCCGGGCTTTCGCTTGGTGCGCCCCGGATCTCGTCCGGGGTGGCTAGGTGGATAACTCCTAACTCTCCAGGTGAGCCCTCAGGAACCACTGGAACTTCTCTAGTTCGCCCGTCTGGGTGATGATGAGGTCCTGGGAGACGGCATCCAGCTCGCCCGTTTCGTCGATCACCTTGCGGTTGGCGGCGATGACTTCGTCATAGAGTGCGTCGAGGGCCTTGAGGTGGTCGCTGACCAGGCCGCGGCCCAGCGGGTAGTTGAGCGGCTTCTTGATGGCCGAGACGCGGCCGTCGGGGACGCCGCCGAGGGTGCGGATGCGCTCCGCCACTTCGTCGGCGGAGTTGCGCACGAAGTCGACCTGCGGGTCGATCATCTCGTGGACACCGATGAAAGATGGGCCGACGACGTTCCAGTGCGCATGCTTGAGCACTAGCGAAAGATCGTTATAGGTAGACAGGCATCCCTGCAGGAGCTCCATGACCTTGTCTGCGTTCGCCTGAGGAAGGCCAGCTAATGAATAACCCATGTTTTCTCTCCTTAAGAGCTTGTTTCCCGCCAGCCTACTCAGATGGACGGAATACGAAAGTCGGCGTGTCGCGAACGCGAACTATCGGCCCGCTGACGACTCCGAAAGTCCTAGTGGGACGGTGGGAAACCTCACTTGGGTAGTGAGGAAGCTCACCGCCCCATAAACGCCGAACGCGGCACCCAATCGGGCACCGCGTTCGGTTTGACTAGTCAGGGATTAGCTCACTTGCGCCGCAAAATGATTCCAGCTCCGAGCAGCGCCAGGCCGAGCGCAGCCGGGATCATCACGTTCGCACCGGTGAACGGCAACGTCACCGTCTCTGGCTTCGCCTTCTCAGACGGTGCCCCGACCTCGGAGTTCGGATCCTTCGGCGTGATCGGCTCCACGGGTTCGCTGGGCTCGCCCGGCAGAACCGGCGGGTTCGGCGTCGGGGGCTGAGGCGGGTTGTCCGGTCCCTCAGGCGGGGTATTCGGCCCCTCCGGCGGGTTACCCGGCTTCGGATCGTGCGTATTGCCGACCGTCAGCTGCTGCCCGTTCGCAGCGTCGACGGCCAACTCCAGATCCGTGGAAAGTGAGGCCACGCCGTCCTTCATGACGTAGGTCACCGGGTAGGTGCGCCCGGCGTTGCCCGCGTACCCGGCAGGAGCGGAGGTTTCGACGAGCTTGAGTTCGACCGTCCCATCGTCAACAGAGGTGAGCGCCAGATAGGCGGTGTCGTCGGGAGCGTCGAAGATGATCGGCTGCCCGTCGGTGCCGAGAACCGGCTTGTCGTTGCTCGGATCGTCATCCGAATCGACGTAGAACAGGTCGAATCTGTAGCCTTCCAGCGGCTGCCGGGTGTCGGCGTCGATCTTCGCGAGGCTGACCTTCAGCGGCACGAGCGCGTCGTAATCGCCCGCCAGCGAGTTGGTGAGCACCTGGCCCCACTTCCAGTTGTAGCGCATGGTGTAATCCATCCGGTGGGTGGTGGCCTTGCCCTGCGAACCGTAGGCCTGCGTGCGCGTGATGGTGAAGGAGGTGTCCGAGTTCTTCTTCAGATCGAACCCCCAATCGCCCTGAGCCACTTCCTTGTCGTTGATATAGAACTTGGAAGCTCCAGATAGCGCCCCGCCGTCCTTATTTACGTCGACGTACTCGCTCGCGTTTCCGCCTATCGCCCCGATTCCCAGCACCGAGATGCGGTAGCCGAGATCGAGCGGATCGCCGGGCTTGACGCCCTCATATCCAGGGGTAACGCCGGGGACGACCGTCACCGGATTGGAGGTGTACTCGCCGGTTGCCGGATCGCGCTGCTGCTTGTAGGCGATCTCACCGGCCGACACTGCGGCCCAGTCGGCGGAAACGGTGGAGTCCGAGGTGCCGGGCTGGCCTTCGCGGTCGGTGTAGCGCAAGGTTGCGGTGTTGTTGATCTCGTAGAACTGGCCGCCGGTGAACTCGCCGCCGACCTCAATCTCATCGACGGCGAAGACCATCACGATCTTGTATGCCGCCTGATTGTCCTCGTAGAAGGCCCCGCTCTTCCCGGCCTTGCCGAAGCTGAACGTGAGCTCGCCGTTTTCGCCCGCCTTCGAGTCGTAGGAGAGTTTGACACCCACGTCGGAGGCCGGGACTTCGGCGTCGAGCTTCATGGCACCGTAAGTGGCCAGCTGGCCGAGGTCGGCGCTCCCGCCGTCCCAATCGATAGAACCGGTCAGCCGGTTGCGCAGCACGCCTGCGGGCGAGATTTCCTGCACGTTCTT
>JAISTE010000116.1 GCA_031272825.1 Propionibacteriaceae bacterium
TTTCATGATCGTCGTCATATAGGTTCTTACGGTCGACGTACTCAGGTGCAGTTTCTCGGCGATCTCCTCGTTGCTCAGGCCATGGCCCACCAGCCCCGCGATCCTCAGCGGGAGGCCTGAGAGCTGAGGCCTGTCGGCCCTGCGGTTCATTAACTCCATGGTGAGCAGGGCGAGCACGCTTCCGCTCTCCTACGACTGGATCATGGCGAGCCCCTGGCTTGGGACGATGCCCGTGGCCAGTACCGAGTTACTGCGGCTGGTCTTCTACGTGCTAGTCACTGTGGCGGTTACGCTTGCGGCAACTGGCGTGGCCGAGTGGCGCGCAGATGCAGATCCCAAGGCGCTGAGTTCCCTCGGATGGCTGGCCTTTCCCGTTGCGGTCGCGGTGGCAGTCGCCGTGATCCAACCGCTGGTGTATCAAGACGATCCTGGGGATCAGGTCAGGTGCCAGCAAACTGGCACTTCACCGGGCCAATCCATCAGCGGCGGGCAGACGGGCTTCACCCTGTGCGTCTATCAAATCGACGAGCCGTTCCGAGCCCAGTACATTGCGGATCTGGAACCGTTGATGTCGCTGCTGCCCGATGCGAGCAAGGTCAAAGTCACTGACGACTACAACGACAAAAACGGTGTATCGATGGGCGCCATGCGAGGAAACAACCAGTGGTGGTTGAACAACGGGCTCTATAACCTGATCTACAGCGTTGCGGCTCCAAGCGATTGCCAAAAGCCCGGACATGATGCTGGCAGCAAACAGGACGACTTTGACGCCGTGATCGCCGCCCAGTTCGCCGAACGGGCATCAAAGCGAGCCAAAGACTCCGCGCTCGCCAGCGTATATACACAAGCGGCATCCGATCTCGGTGAACTTGGTGAAGATCCCAAGACCTCAGGGCGCCTTGCCAAGCTCTCTGATACCGAGTTCACGTCCTGGTATGCCAAGACGTACGACAAGATTGCGGGCTGCACCCTGACCGAAAGTGACCTCCCATGATCTACGGATGGGTGCGTTGGGCGTCGGGCAGGCAGGTCTGGCTGCCGATTGTGCTGTGGGCGGCGGCATTCGTCGTTGTCTTTCTGTACTGGTATGTGCCGATCTGGAGCGGGCCGTGGTCGTCGGGTACGCATCCATACGCCATCTTCGCCTCCGGCTACGCGCCGCTCATCGCAGGGCTCATCGGCAGCTACGGCATCTTGCCTCACCTCGATTGGGTCGACGCCCAGAGCTCGGCCCACGCCCAAGCCCGGGATTTGACCGCGCTCGTGATCGAGATCGCCGCGTTCTCTTTCATTCCGATATTCGTGCGTTGGCTGATCTCGCTTGGCTCGTTCTATACGCTGTTCGTCCCGTCCGAATACGAAATCCATGATCCGGCCACCCTAAGCAGAGACGTGCCCTTCGCGATGATCTGGCCGTACACGCTCTTCATCGCCGGGATTCTGGGCTTCGGGGCACTGGCAACGGGGATCGTGGGCCGACGCTTCGGCCCGATCTTGGGGCTGTTCGCCTACTTCGCGGTGGTGATGTGCCAGGGGCATAGCATTCTCCCGCTGGTCTTCCCGCGGATGATGCTCACGCACTACCACCCGGTCTCGGCCATACTGCCGATTCTGTTGCTGCTCGCAGGGCTGGCGCTGTTCCGTCGTACAGCATCGGGGGTTAGGGCGGTGCTGAACCTGTAGTGGTGCTCCACCTTGTCATCTAGCGACTTCGCGCAGGATGACGGATCAGGAAATGTGGATTGCGACAGGTACCCCTCTACATCGTCATTCTGCGCGTAGTCGCGGGATCTGCATCACTTCACGATGGGACGACCGGGTGCGTGGCCCATGCCTCTCACACGAACATCCGCGCGACCAGCAGCACTAATACCAGTGCGGCGACGGCCCAGATGCCCAGCCATTGGCGCTTCTCGCGGTCGCGGCCAGCCGGGGCGAAGCAGATCAGCGCCGCCAGCCCGACGCCGACGGCCAGGCCGCCGATGTGGCCCTGCCAGGAAATCCCCGAGGAGGTGAACGTCAGCAGCAGGTTCATGGCCAGCCAGAAGAACAGGTTGCGGATGTCGGCCCCGGCGCGCCAAGCGCACAGCATCAGGGCCCCCATCAGCCCGAAGATTGCGCCGGAAGCGCCGTAGGACGTCGTCCCGTAGCTGGAAAGCCACAGGGCCAGGGCCGAGCCGCCCAGGCCGGAGATCAGGTAGATTGCCAGGAACTTTCCGCGCCCCACGAACCGCTCAAGGGATGGGCCGAGGAACCACAGCGCCAGCATGTTAAAAGCGATGTGCAGCACCGAAACGTGGGTGAACATCGAAGTCAGCGGCTGCCAGAAAGCCCCGTCAGTAAAACCGGGGACGAAGACGCCGCCCACCGCCGCACAGTCGGCCGCGGCCCCGAGTGCCGGATAGTACTGGGTCATGTCGGGGGTGAAGCAAAGCGACGACAAGGAATCAGAGATGTACGGCACCAGCTTCGACGACTCACCGCCGGTGACCATGATCGCCAGCCAGACTGCAACGTTGATGGCGATCAGGACGATGGACGTCACATTGGTATTGCGCACTTTCCACACCGAGCCGAAGCGGGTGCGGAACGGTTTGGTGGATTTCGTGGCCTGGCGCACGCAGTCCGGGCACTGGTAGCCGACCGACGCAGAAACCATGCACTCGGTGCAAATAGGCTTGCCGCAACGCTGACAGCGAATATACGTCGGCCTGTCGGGGTGCCGATAGCAGGTCATTTTGGTCGCGCTGTACGGTTGCGGAGCTTCGGTCATGCCTTGAGAATACTCCGACCAGCCTGTGAAAAAGCTGTGCCCTATTGGCCGCGTTCAGCTGTCGGAATCCTCCGAGGCGCTCAACTCCGCTCCATATTGTTCGACGTCAATCTCCTGCAAAACCAGATTCAATAGCTCCGACGGATAGTGGCCCTGATTCCTAATCCGCAAGAGTTCCTGACGCTCGGCGTCCAGCAGCCGAACCCGCAGCTCACGGATTTCCCCACGCGCCTCAAAGGACTGCTCGCGATCCAGATCGCTGAAGCGTTTCGCGTTCTCAATCCGATCCCGGGTGATAGCGAGCACCGTAGGGGAGTAGGGGGTGCCGTCGGAGCGTTTGAGGGCGGGGGAGTTGAGGAGCTGGTAGCTGGCGTCGACCAGCTCGCCCCAAATCTCCATGCGGATTTGGGCGGTGCCCTTGGCGTCGTGCTCGGCCACCCCCAGCCTCTTGATGATCCAGGGCAGCAGCCCGCCTTGGACGACCAGCGTGCCGGTGGCCACGATGAAGGCGATGGTTACCAGCAAGGTGCGTTGGTGCGTCGAATATGGGAGAGTCTGGGCGGCGGCCAGGGTGATCGCGCCGCGCATCCCGGCGGCGACCAACACGAACCCTTCCTTCCAGCCGAAGTGTTCCTCGGCCAGGTAGTCCAGGTCGGCCACCCGGCGGGAGATCGAGGTGCGCATCTTGTCCAGGCGCTGCTCGTGGTAGTCGTTGCCGGTGGGCTGGTGGGCGTCAAGCCGGTCTTGGAGCGTGCGCAGTTTGGCCAGCACCTCGGGCGAAGCCTTGGTGCGGCGGGAGAGCTGCCACAGGGATACGGCGACGAACAGCGTGCGGATCGCGATGATGGCCGTCGCGCAGACCACGCCGATCCACAGGGCCTGCCAGAACGTGCCCGAGACTGACGCCCAGTGCTGGCCCTCGAACTGGCTCACCACCTGCATCCCCATCAGCAAGAAGATCGCCGATTCGAGCAAGAGTTCGACGGTCTGCCACACGGATGCTTCCGTGATGCGGATCTCGGGGGCTACGCGTTTGGCGGCCCCGTTCGAGTAGATCAACCCGGCGACGACCGCAGCCACCAGGCCCGACGCGTGCAGGTGCTCGGCGGGCAGGTAGGCGACATAGGGGATGACCAGCGAGAGGGCCACCGAGAGGGATTCGCCCTTGAGCCGGGCCCGGACGAACAGGTTTAGCGCGCCCACTACGAGCCCGATCAATACCGCGACCACTACGGCGTATAGGAAGTCTCCGGCCACCTCCCAGAACGAGAGCGCCGTGGCCGAGGCGGCGACAGCGGAGCGCAGCAGCACTAGGGCGCTGGCGTCGTTGAGCATGGCCTCGCCCTCTAAGACTGTAACTATTCGGCTGGACGCCCCTGCCTTGCGCACGATTGAGGTGGCGACTGCGTCCGTCGGGGCGATGATGGCACCCAGGGCGACGCCGAGCGCGAAGTTGAGGCCAGGGACGAGCAGCGTCATGATCCCGCCGATGACGGCGGCGGAGGCGAACACCAGCAGCACCGAGAAGATGGAGATGGTGCCGAAGTCGCGGCGGAACTCCATCAAGGGCGTCGAGGCGGCAGTGGCGTAGAGCAGCGGCGGCAACAGCCCGGCCAAGATCCACTCGGAATCGATCGGGACCTCCGGCACCCAGGGCAGCAGCGCGGCGGCGGCACCAAAGACGACCAGCACCAAAGGCGCGGCGACGCCCAACTTAGGTGCCAGCGCGGTCGCGGCCACCACCAAGATGACTGCTATGACAATGACAGACAGAACTTCCAAGATTCCTCACAACCCCAGGGGACGAGTCTGACTGCCCAGTCTAGTGGGGGGAGTGCACGGGGGTGGTGGTCGGTTATGCCCTCAGCGCCGCGTGGCATAAGCTGGCCAATGGAAAGGTATCGAGATGAGCAACGCTGCATACTTCATTTCTAACGACGACTTCGAAGCTGAGATCCTGCCGTTCGGCGCAACTCTTCAGGCGCTGAAGGTGCGCGGGCGCAATGTGGTGCTCGGCCGCGAGAATCTCACCGCGCAGGCCGACGGCTACCTGGGGGCTACCGTCGGGCGTTACCCCAACCGGATCGGCGGGGCTGAGTACAGCTACGACGGCGAGACTTACTACCTGGATGCCAACGAGGGCCAGAACATGCTCCACGGCGGCGCGGGCGGCTGGTCGCTGCTGACGTGGGACGTCCTAGAGGTCGGCCAATCCTTCATCTTGCTCGGCATCACCTCTGCCGACGGCGACCAAGGCTTCCCCGGGAACGTCACCGCGACGGCCAAGTTCGAGCTGCTCGACAACGGGCTGCAGGTCACCTACACGGCGACAACCGATAAGGCGACGCCGCTGGGCATGACCAACCACGTCTACTTCAACCTCTCGGACGAGCCGACGATCGACAACCACACCATCCAGCTCAACGCCTCCGGCTGGACGCCCACCGACGACGAGGGCATCCCGCTAGGCAATATCGACGATTTCGACGACACCGGTTTGGATATGTCCAAGCCGCGCAAGATCGCCGAAGTCCGCGCCGACGCCACCGAACACGGCTCGCTGCGCGGCCCCGGCATCGACAACAACTTCGTGATCGCCGGTTCCGGGCTGCGCGATATGGCCGCGATCACCTCCCCGGACGGCAGCCTGGCGATGGCCGTGCGCTCCAACGCCCCCTGCCTGCAGGTCTACGACGGCAACATGCTCAAGGGTCAGCCGTGGAAGCAGTTCGCCGGGGTCGCGCTTGAGGCCCAGCCTTACGTCGACGCTCCCAACCAGGACGCCTTTCCGCCCGGGATCGTCAAGCCCGGCGAGCGCTACGAGCACGTGATCCAGTGGCTGTTCGCCTAGATCGTGCAGGGGGACGACCCCCTTGCAACCCCCGTGCGTAGTGGGCACGAAGCTGTCGAAGGTTGTTGCGCGAGGGAATCCAAGACGGTCGGCTTTACCAGTGGGGACGGTTCCTTTTAGTAAAGCCCTCACAGGCTCGGCTTGCCCTTCCCTAGGTAGGCCTCCTGCACTGCGTCGTTCGCCAGCAGATCGCTTGCCGTGCCCGTCAGCACGATCTCGCCGTTGCTGAGCACGTAGCCGCGGTCGGCGATGGACAAGGCCAGCTCGGCTTGCTGTTCGACGATCAGCACCGAGATGCCCAGTTCGGCGCGCAGGCGGGCGATCTCGGCCAGCACCTGCTCGACGAGCTTGGGCGACAGGCCCATGGTCGGCTCGTCCATGCAGATCAGCCTGGGGTTGCTCATCAGCGCCCTGCCGAATGCGAGCATCTGTTGCTCCCCGCCGGACATGGTTCCGGCCAGCTGGTTTCGCCGTTCGGCCAGGCGCGGGAAGTGCTCGAACACCCGCTCGACGTCGGCCGTCACCGCGCTCCGATCCTTGCGGGTATACGCCCCGGCCAGCAGGTTTTCGGTGACGGTCATCTGCGAGAACACTCGCCTGGCTTCGGGAACCGAGGCGATGCCCGAAGCCACGCGCTTGTTCGTCGGGACGCCGCGCAACGCCCGCCCGTCGAACTCAAGCGAACCCGAGCGCGGCTCAACCAACCCCAGCACGGTCTTCATCGTGGTGGATTTCCCGGAGGCGTTCCCGCCCAGCAGCGACACTATCTCACCTTGCCGAACCGAGATAGAGACGTCGCGCAGGGCCGGAACCGGGCCGTAGTTGACGCTCACCTTGTCGAGCTTGAGCAGCTCAGCTCCGACAACCGGACGGCTCTCAGTACCCCGATCCGAGACGGACAAGGAGCGCTTCCCCAAATACGCCTCGACGACCAACGGATCGTTGCGCACCTCGTGCGGGTCTCCGGCGGCGATCACCCGGCCCTCGTTCATCACCAGCAGCCGGTCGGCGAGCGCGAGCACCAGGTCGATCTTGTGCTCGACGAGCAGCATCGTCTGCCCCCTGGCCTTCAGCTCCAACAACTGCTCCAAGACCTGCGCGGTCTCGGATTGGTTCATGCCCGCGGTCGGCTCGTCCAGCAACAGCAGCTTTGGTTTAGAAACCAGCGCCCGGGCGATCTCCGTCCTGCGCCGGTTGGCGTAGGAAAGCGTGTAGGCCTGGTGGTGTTCGCGGCCCGCAAGCCGATCGCCGAAGCGCGCGATCTCGTCGTCGATCTTCTTCCGCCCGTGGTTCATCTCTCCCCAAGCCCGGCGCCCAGACACAAGCCCGACGCCCAACTCGCGCAGCAGCGAACCCCAGCGCAGCACCGGGGTATGGGCGAGCGCACGCCCGGGACGGTTGAACTTAAGGGTCTTGTGCAAGCCCAGCTGCACGTTCTCGGCTACGGTGAGCGAGCCGAACACCCGCCCGTTTTGGAAAGTCCGCGAAATCCCGGCCTCGGCGGCCCGCACCATCCCGCGCCCGGCGAGCTCCTCGGTACCGAGCAACACCGAACCTGCATCGGGGGCGAGCAGCCCGGAGATCAGGTTGATGGTCGTCGTCTTGCCCGATCCGTTCGGCCCGATAATGGCGAGTGTTTCGCCGGGTTTGATTGAAAACGAGACGTCGGCGACCGCGCGGATACCCGAGTGCTCTAGTTGTTCGGGCATCCCGGAGCGGGCTAACCGACGGGTGCGGCGAGTGCGCGTGCCGGAAAAGCTCTTATTCAACCCAACTACGCTCAGCACCGGCTGCGAGTTGCCAACGCGGACGTCGATATCTGGTTCTAGAAGCAGCATGGTTTACTCCTGGTTTGGTGGTTGCGAAGATGCCCTGCGGGCGGAAACGAATGATCAAAATGAGGACGAGCCCGTAGGCGATGATGCGCGCCTGCGGCACCACGCGCAGCAGCTCTGGGGCTCCGACAAGCACAATCGAGCCCAAGACCGCGCCGACGGGCGAGTTCAGCCCGCCCAGCACGGCGATGGCCAGTACGAGATTGGACATCGTAACTGGGAACGTCGTCGGGTCGATATAGGTGTATTGGTGGGCGAGCAAGGCCCCGGCCAGCCCGGCGAAGAAGGCAGAGACGGCGTAGGCCAGGGCCTTGTACGAGGCCGCCTGGATGCCGAGCGAGCGAGCGGCCACCGGATCGGAGCCGATGGCCGCGATGGCCTTGCCCAGGTGGGAGGCGCGGATGCGCGTCACCGCCAGCAGCGCGAGCAGCAGCACCACGAAAGACAGCACGTACTGCTGCTGCGGGCTCACAAGCGCGAACCCGAAAACGTCCGGGAACGGGATGGCCGTCAGCCCATAGGAACCGCGGGTCAGCGGCTCGGCGATGCGCAGCAGCGCCACCGTAATCATGCCGACGCCGATGGTTCCGATCGCCACGTAGTGCCCGGAGAGCTTCCACACCGGAATCGTCAGGATCGACGACAACACCGCGGCCGCCAACCCGCCCAAGATCAGCGTGCTAACGAAGGGCAGCTGGAAGTGGATGGCCAGCAGCGCCGAGGTGTACGCCCCGATGGCGATCGGCCCAGCCGCGCCCAAGATGATCTGCCCGGCAGATCCCGAGATCAGCGTCAGCCCGACGGCCGCAATCGCGTACGCCAACACCTGCGTGCCCGTGGCGGCCACGTAGCTGCCGCCCGCAAACGGCAGCACCAAACCGGCGGCCACAAGCGCAAGCACCGACCAGGGCGGCAGCTGGATCGGACGTCCGCCGCCCAAGAACGTGCCGGTGAGCGGCTCTGCCGAAATTTCCGGCTCCTTGCCGAACAGCCCGCCCGGACGCAGCACCAACACCAGCAGCAGCACGCCGAAGGTGATGATGTCGTGGACGCCGTCCCCGAACCAGAAGACGCCGACCGATTCCAGAACCCCGAGCGTCAACCCGCCGACGACCGCACCCGGGATGGAGCCGAGCCCGCCGATCGTCGCCGCAACGAAGGCCGTCAAACCGGAAATGGAGCCGGTAGCCGGGTTGATATTGGAGTTGAACAGCCCGACGAACACGCCCGCCAGACCGCCCAAACCAGAGGCGATCAGGAACGACAGATTCTGGATGCGCTTCACCGGAATGCCCATCTGGCGGGCGGCGTCGGCGTCCTGGGAGGTGGCCCGGATGGCCTGCCCGGACTTGCCGAACTTCAAGAACGCGGCGAGCGCGGCCATAGAAAACACGGTGACGCCCAACATCACCAGATCCGAGGTGCCGAAGCGAACCCCGGCTAGCTGAAGGTTGTGGGTGGGCAAGATTTTGGGGAACGCACGGGTCTCGGGGCCGAAGACCAACTGCGAGACGTTGTCCAAGATCAGCCCGGTGGCCAAGGTGGCGAGCAGGGCGGAGATGGGAGGGGCTTTGATCAGGGGGGAGACGACCAGCAAGTTGATGACCAGGCCGACCAAGGCCGTCGCAAAAACGACCGCGAGGATGGTCGGCAGCGCGGGCCAGCCCAGCGGTCCGGCCAGGAACCAGGCGATCATCGTGCCCAGGGCGAAGACGGAGCCGTGGGCGAAATTGGCGATGTTCGTCACGCCGAAGATCAGCGACATTCCGACGGCCACAAGCGCGTATGCATTGCCGTGGATGAGCCCGGCGATGAGCGTGTCAAGCATGTCTTATCCTTTATGTTGGCCCGGCGGTCGCCCGCCGGGCCTGCGATAGGAGCGATTGGCTAGCCGTCGTAGCGGACGAACTTGCCGTCTTTGACGGTGATGTTGACCGGCAGAATGTTGTCGGCCTTGCGGGTGGTCTGGTTGAACGTGAACGTGCCGCCGTCGCCGAGATAGAGCGGGATGTCGTCAGCCGTTTGCAGGGCCTGGAAGATCCCGTCGCGGGTGGGCTCGGTCAGGTTCGCCAGGTGGGACAGGTCGATGATCGCCTGATAGGCGGTCACCTGGAAGCCGCCGGGCTCCTTGCCGTACTTGGCCTTGAAGTCCTCGACGAACTGCACCACCTTGGGATCGGTTACCCCGTCGTTGATGAAGGCCGCCGCCAGGATCGAACCCTCGGCGTTGGCCCCGGCCAAGTCGATGTATTCCTGCAGCTGCTGGCCGCCGTAGTAAGGGCCGGTATAGCCGAGCTTGTCGCGCAGGGTGTTGATGACCAGCGCCCCGTCGGGCCCGTAGCCGATCTGGACGATGGCGTCGGGCTTAGAATCGCGTGCCGGGATCAGGATCGGCGAGAGATCGGTGGAATCGGCCAGGTAGCTGGACTCGTAGACGATCTCGGTGCCGGTTTGTTCGGCCCGGGCCTTGAAGTAGCCGAAAGCCTCCTTGCCCCAGTCGTTTTCGATGTAGACGACGGCGATGCGTTTGGCGGCCTTGGCCACGGTGTCGGCGGTGAAGGCCTGCTGGACGTCCTGCCCGATGGCGGGCGACCACACCTTGTCACCGGTGTCGGTGAAGGAGGCGGCCGAGTTGTTGAACGCGTAGTGGATCAGCCCGGCCTGTTGGAAGGTCGGCGACGCGGCCTTTGATGCTCCCGACGCATAATCCCCGACGACGGCGATCACGTCTGGGTCGGCGGCGATCTGGGGCGCGATGGCGGCGTCTTGTTTGGCGTCGGATTGGGTGTCGTAATAGACGACGTCCAGCGTCTTTCCCTTCACCCCTCCTTCGGCGTTCACCTTCTCAAGGGCGAGCTCGAAGCCCTCCTCGAACATCTTTCCGTACTCGGCGTACTGGCCGGTCGCCGGGTAGAGCGCGGCGATCTTGACCACCTCTCCGGGCTGTTCGGCGTTGGCGGCGTCCTCGGCGCAGGCGCTGGTTCCCAGCAGTGCTGCGGCTGTTATGGCTATAACTAGGTATTTTGCTTTCATTATGGTTCTCGTCTCTGGTTGTGTGTGAATGTCATTCGTCATCCTGCGCGTAGTCACGGGATCTTCCCTGGCGCTTCGTCACAGGATCTTCCCTGGCGCTTCATCTCCGGCCTTTCACAGGCCGGAGCCGGGACACTCAACCGGATATGGCCAGGCCAGGAGGAGCCGGCTCCCGGCCTGGGAGTTGGAAAGGGCCGTCATCGCCTAGCCGCTTCGAAGAAGGCGGCCAGATTCTCGTCCGGGTAGGGGACGGGTACCGCGCAGCCGGGGGTGAGCAGCACCGGGCGTTCGTTGGCGTAGGCGCGGGCCTGCAGCGTCGCCCGCTCGATGTCCGTCGGCGTTCCCGCGGTGATCAACTCGTGGGAGACCCCGCCCACCGGAATCTTGCCGATTTCGGCGTCCAGCCAAGGGTTGCCGTCGGCCTGCTGATCCCAGTTGATGGCGTCGACGGGATAATCAGCGAAACGTTCGGGGTGGGAGTTGGCCGAGCACGTGTGCAGCAGCCGGATGTGGCCCTCGGCCGCCCGCAGCACGATCTCGTCGTAGGGGCGGGAGAGCTCGGCGAACTCGGCCTCGGTGAACAGCCCGTCCTCGGCCGTCCCCAGCACCGCATAGAAAATTCCGTCGACGCCCGTGGCCAAGACCGCCCGCACGTAATCGGCCAGCGTGTCGGCCACATTGTGCAGGGCCTGGTGCAGCAAGGAGCGCTCCTGGAGCAGCTCGGCGAGCGGTACCGGAGCGTCGGCCCCATAAACGCCGCCGTACTGGTGTTCGGGGGGGAAACCTGCTAGCCCGGCCAGCTCCAGGATCGTGGAGAGCGGAGAGAATACGGTTTGCAGAACCGGTAGCTCGGGCAGCCCGGTGCGCACGAGCTTGGCCGCCTCGATGTGCTCCAAAAAGGCCAGATTCGTGCCGACGGGCAAGCGCCCGATCTTGCCCAGATCTTTGGGTTTGCTGATGGGCTGGGTTACGGCCCGGGGGATGACGCCGCGGTAGTCGGAAGGGTCGTACTCCTTGCCCCAGGCCTCGGCGTAGTACCAGGAGCGCGGGTTGAGCTTCACCCAATCGAGATCCCATTTCTTGGCGAAATCGATGTGGGCGTTGGCCAGGTTTTCGGCACCGTGCTCGTCTTCGACGAAGTGCCGCCAAGCGCTGACGGGCGTGCGGTCGGGCTGCGTGCCGTCCAAGATGGCGCGGAAGCGGGTCTGCGGGTTCCAAGTGGTCATGTTTTCTCCAAATGTGCGTATGTGCGAATAGATGTGTGAAAGTACGTAGAAATGTCGCAATGTCAGCTACCGGCGCTTGGCGCTGGTGTGCGCCGAGACGGTTAGGTGATTGCTTAGATGGTTCAGCTCAGCCGATTTTGCGTACAGTTTGCCCTTGTAGATGGGCTGTTATGGAGCAGGTGCGGCTTCAAAGAGCGAAACGACGGCTCACGCCAGACAACAACACGCGCACGCATTTGCTGCGATGCGGACGATGCCGTGTTGCCTGTTCATGTGAATCCTTGAGTCGTTGTTGGGCCGAAAACTTACGGACTAAGCCGAAAGGCTGTCAAATTCGCGGACGGATCGTCTCAGAGTGTGGAAGGCGTTCCTATCGGTATAGGCTGACCGCCTTGGATTCGCTCGCGCAACAACCTTCAACGACGACGTGCCCACTACGCCCGGGGGTTGCAAGGGGGTTGCCCCCTGCATAATCGAAACGGGTAAAGTCGCCCGTATGAGCTTCGGAAAGCTGGCGGTGCTGAGCTTCCCAGCTGTGCTCGCGGCTTTCCTGGAAATCCCGCTGGTGGCCTGGTTCCGCGACGGCGTCGGCTCCTGGTGGCCGCGCTGGGATCCCTCCGTCTTGTACGACCTATACGTCTACTGGCAGGTCGGCGGGATGGTCGCCTCCGGTTCCGACGTCCAGGGCACGATCCTTCCGTGGATCTACCCGCCGTTTGCCGCTTTGTTGGCCGCCCCCTTGTCGATCGTCCCGTTCTGGCTGCTGGCCGTCCTGTGGACATGGGGCTCGGTGCTGGCCTTGGCCTACATCCTCAAAGCCGTGGGGCTAGATGGCTGGACGCTGGCCATCGCAACGCTGGCAGCCGTGGTTGCCGTCGAGCCGGTGCGCGAAACCCTCGGCTACGGCCAGCTCGGCATATTCATCGTGGCCCTGGTGTTGGCCGGGGTTGGGAGATCGCAACGATCCTCCGGCGGCGTACTCATCGGCCTGACGTCCGCAGTCAAGCTCACCCCGGCGCTCTTTGCCGTCACCGATTTCTTTTCTGCCCGCACTCGCGGGCAGTGGGGTGGCGTGGGCGGGACGAGTGTGAGCGCACACCGAGTGCGCGCATATGCGGCCCTTTGCGCGTTCCTAGGGGCGACGGCCCTGGGCCATATTCTGCTGCCGCAAATGAGTACCGACTATTGGGTCGGGCTAGCGGGCGGCGATTCGGGCTATAACCAGCAGATCTACTACTACACAAACCAGTCCCTGCAAGGGGCGTTGGCTCGGATCGTCGGCCAGCCGCCAGCTTGGGGGCTGGTGCTCAGCGTGGTACTCATCGTCTTCGGTGTGTGGGTTTCCGTGCGCGTGTATAGAAGCGGGCAACCGCTGCTGGCCGTTTGCTTAACCGGCCTCACCACCCTCCTTGGCTCCCCGATCTCCTGGTCGCACCACTGGATTTGGGTAGTGCCCCTGGCCGTCGTGCTCTGGCGCGGGGAAGCCGCCGCCCTGCGCCGTTCTTCGTCCCCGGACACACCCACCCCGTCCCCGGACACATCCACTCCGTCCCCGGACTTGATCCGGGGCGGAGTACCGCCAACAACCCCCGCCCCAACCGGCCCGCTGCGCAGCTACGCCCTCGCGTACTGCGCCTGGGTGGCGCTCGCCCCCTGGCGATTGCTGCCGCACAAGGGCGGCGTCGAGTATGCGTACAACGCGGCCGAAACCCTGATCATCGACGCTTCCTTGATTGGGGGCGTCGTACTGCTGGCGTGGATAGGACTCAAGGCTCGCCGCGCCCACACTTTGGGATGAAAACTCTTGTTTGTTTTCCGCAAGTAGCATGAAACGAGCGTTGGGGACAGTGCCGACGCAAAGAAGAGAAAGTTATCCGATGAAGAGACAGTTCGTCGCACTCCTCGCCGCTTCGGCGCTGGCGTTGGGTGCCTGCTCGAGCACGAGCACCAACACCACCCAGCCGTCGGCTGGCACAGAGAGCTCCGAAGCCAAGGTGACGGCCAAGATCGCCATCACCAAGTTCCTCGCGCACCCCTCCCTCGATCTCATCGCCGACGGCTTCAAGGAGGCTGTCGCTGAGGCCGGCATCGACGCCACCTACGTTGAGGACGACGCTCAGTCCGAGGTTGCCAACACCACTACCATCGCGGCCAAGTACGCCTCCGATTCCTCGATCGACCTGATTCTGGCCATCGCCACCCCGTCGGCCCAGGCCGTCGTCAATGCGGTTACCGATCGGCCGGTGCTGTACGCGGGCGTCACCGATCCGGTTGCTGCCTCCATCGTCCCGTCTTGGGAGGCGTCGGGAACGAACGTCACCGGTACGTCCGACCTCAACCCCGAGGGTAAGCCGCTCGGCCTGATCCTCGAAGCGATGGGCACTGACAAGGTGAAGAAGGTCGGCTTCCCGTACACGCTTTCCGAGAAGAACTCCGAAATTCAGCTCCAGGCGCTGAAGGACGAGGCTGAGGGTACCGGCGTCGAGATCATCGGCGTGGGCGTCTCCAATGCTTCCGAGCTCACCCAGGCGCTGTCGTCGCTCAAGGACAAGGGTGTGGACGCCATCCACGTCGGCACCGACAACACCATCGTCTCGGCTATCGAGCAGGTCGTGTCCTTCGGCCAGGAGAACAAGATTCCGGTCTTCACCCTCGACACCAACTCGGTGGAGCAAGGTTCGGTCGCCGCGCGCGGCATCGACTACCAGATGCTGGGCGTGCACACCGGCGAGATGGCCGTTCAGATTCTTAAGGACGGAACGGATCCGGGTACCATCCCGCAGCTTCAGGTGACCGACACTGAGATCGTCGCCAATCCGACGGCGGCCAAGAAGTACGGCCTGGAGCTACCGGAGGCTTTCTTGGCCGATGCCAAGATCGTCGGCGAATAGCTGCCATACCAACTGGTAAATAGTCAACTCAGACCGACCCTCGGGACGCCGAGGGTCGGTCTTTGTTTTCGCGGTAAGGTTCGTCCGTGGTTTTGACGGTAGAACAAGGGCTGATCTTCGCCCTACTGGCGCTGGGCGTCTTCCTGACCTATCGCATTCTTAACTTGGCCGACCTAACCGTCGACGGCTCGTTCACCACGGGCGCCGGCACCGCGGCCATAATGATCTACAACTCCGTCGACCCGTACCTGGCCACGCTCGCCGGGTTCGGTGCGGGTGCGCTCGCCGGGCTTGTCACCGGCCTGTTGCACACCAAGCTCAAGATCGACGCCCTCCTCGCCTCCATCCTGACGATGATCGCCCTGTACTCCATAAACCTGCGCATCATGACCGGCCCGAACGTCGGCCTGAACCTGCGCGAGGGCAAGAAGCTGGTGCACATTTTCACGCCGCTGAAGGACGCCGGGCTCTTGTCGTCGTGGGAGATGGTCGTCTTCCTCAGCGCGATCGTGCTGGTGATCCTGGCAGCCTGCAACTGGTTCCTGGGCACGAACTTCGGCCTGGCCATCCAGGCCACGGGCGATAACCCGAACATGGCGCTGGCCAACGGCATCTCCACTGACCTGACGAAGAATGTCACCTTGATGATCTCCAACGGTCTGGTCGGCCTCTCGGGTGCCCTCTACGCGCAGTTCAACGGCTCGGCCGACTCGCAGATGGGCGTCGGCATGATCTTGGTAGGCCTGGCTTCGGTCATCGTCGGCAATGCCATCTTGGGCACCCGCTTCATGATCCTGGCTACGCTCGGCGCGGTCGCCGGCTCTGTGATTTACCGGGTCATCATCTACCTGGCGCTGTCCATCGACTTCACCATTGGCACCGTCCAGATCAAACTTGAAACGACGGACATGAAGCTGGTTTCCGCGATCTTGGTGGTTATCGCCCTGGTCGCCACCAAGTCGAGCGCGCTGAAAAACTCGATTCTCTCCCCGTGGAAGTCCAAGACGCCGGTTCCCGGCGCGCTCCCGGCCACCGACGATCCGCCGAACGACGACGACGTACAGCTGGGCGAGGAATACGAGGAGCGCCCGGCCCCGTTCTACCCGGATTCGGCCTTCCAACCCAACCGCGATGGAAAGGACGCCTGATGCTGCACCTGCTGGACGTCGCTAAGACTTTCTTCCCCAACACCGTCAACGAGCGCCGGGCCCTGCGCGGTATCGACCTCGACCTGGCCGAGGGTGATTTCGTCACCATCATCGGCTCGAACGGTGCCGGAAAATCCACACTGTTGAACGTCATCGCCGGATCCTTGCCCATCGACAACGGCAAGATCGAGATCGACGGTTGGAACGTCACCAAATTGCCTGAGTACAAGCGCGCCAAGTTCATTGCGCGCGTTTTCCAGGATCCGCAAGCCGGGACGTCGCCGCACCTGTCGATCGAACAGAACCTGTCCCTGGCGCTCACCCGCGGCGAGCATCGGGGCTTGGGCTGGGCCGTCACCAGGACGCGGCGCGACCAGTTCCGCGCCAAGCTTCAGGTGCTGGGGCTCGGCCTGGAAAACCGGCTGACGACCAAGGTCGGGATGCTCTCGGGCGGGCAGCGCCAGGCGTTGTCGCTGCTCATGGCGTCGTTCACCAACCCGAGGATCCTGCTGCTGGACGAGCACACCGCGGCGCTGGACCCGCAGCGGGCCGAGCTGGTGACGTCTTTGACTGAAAAGGTGGTTGGCGAGCAGGGCCTCACCGCGCTCA